>JAGQKQ010000187.1 GCA_020430005.1 Candidatus Omnitrophota bacterium | reverse complement strand
TTTTTCGCGGCATCATAATATCCGAGAATTTCCAAATGCTTACTGTCACGACCTGTCTTTTTAGGAATAGCGACAATACGGTAATTGTATCGTCCCTTCGATGACTTACCCGCTCTTTGTAATCTTAACCTTACTTCCATTAACTTTTTCTCCTTTTTAAGTTTGATGGGCCAATTCAATGGCCATCATCTGCGCTTTCGCTTTATTCATTGTTTCCTGATATTCTTTTTTCGGATCGGAGTCGGCTACAATACCGGCTCCTGCCTGAATATAGGCTTTTCCGTTTTTAATGACAATCGTCCGGATTGTAATACATGTATCTAAATTACCGGAAAAACTGAAATACCCGATACACCCGGCGTACGGCCCTCGTCTGACATTCTCTAAATCTTCAATAATTTCCATCGCCCGAATTTTGGGCGCGCCGGAAACCGTTCCGGCAGGAAAGGCCGCCTGCAGCACATCAAAATCGTCTTTGTCTTTCGCCAATCGTCCTTTCACATTGCTGATAATATGCATGACATGCGAGTACCGTTCAATTTCCATAAACTCGGACAGATGAACTGTTCCCTTTTGACACACACGCCCCAAATCGTTCCGCCCCAAATCCACCAGCATGATATGCTCGGCTTTTTCTTTGGGGTCGTTTAATAATTCTTCGGCTAAGCGGTCATCTTCCTCGTCACTCTTTCCTCTCCAACGCGTTCCGGCAATCGGTCGTGTTTCGACCACTCCGTCTTCACATCTCACCAACAACTCCGGTGATGACCCGACAATTTCCGTCCCATTCAGATTAAGAAGATACATGTAAGGTGACGGATTTAACGCGCGCAAGGCCCGATAAATTTCCAAGGCGTCAACCTTGATATTGACCTCAAAACGCTGAGACAAAACAACCTGAATAATTTCTCCGGCCCGAATTTCTTTTTTGGCCTTATCAACAATCGTTTTAAACTGTGCTTCCGTAAAGTTGGATTTGGCTTTTAACTTTGTCAGCTTTCCGCTAATCTTCCGTTTCGCCTGTTTCAACGGCTTTTGTAAATCGGCAATTGTCTGATCAATCCGCTTAAGAGCGTCTTGATAGGCCTTTGCTTTTTTCTGAGCCGAAGCTTTTGGATCGACTTCCGCGCAACTGACAATTTTCATCTTGTGATTTAAATGATCAAAGATGATAAGATCTTTCGCCAGAACCAGTAAGGTGTCCGGCAGCTTAAGATCATCCTTGGTTAAATCCGGTAATTTTTCAAAGAACCTGACCGTATCATAACTTAAAAACCCGACCATCCCTCCGCAAAACCGCGGGAGACCGTCCAGATTCACAAACCTATATCGGGCCATAATTTGGCGAATATAGGTTAACGGGGAATCCTCAATGGTCTTTTTTGTGACCTGGGGCTTTTTCCCCTTAAAATCAGTAATTTTAGCACTATTATGCTTTGTTTCAAGAATTAATTCAGGATCCCGGGCCAGGAAGGAAAAACGGGCGATTTTCTCCTCTCCTTCCACCGATTCCAGCAAAAAGGAATATTTGGATTTGGCCGCAATCTTATAATAGGCCGAAACCGGCGTATCCAGATCGGCCAAAAGCTCCTTATAAACAGGAATCAGGTTTCCTTTTGTCGTAAGTTTTAAAAAATCCGGTTTTGATGGAATATAGCTCATAATAGTTTAATATTTCGGTATTCGTTGATCGGTTGCGCGGCTCGAAACGTATTTACGTTATGCGAATACCGTTTCGAGTTACGTAACCGTTAAACATTTTTCCGTTCAAATGACATCACCTAATCGCAATTTTGTTTTTACTTAATTCCGCCTTTACATCATCAACGGTTAACTCTCCATAATGAAAAACAGACGCTGCTAAGGCCGCATCCGCGCCTGTTTGCTGAAAAACTTCGGTAAAATCTTCCAACTTTCCCGCTCCCCCGGAAGCAATCACAGGGATGTTTACCGCGTCAGCAATCGCGGCTGTTAACGGAATATCAAATCCGTCTTTCGTACCATCAGCATCCATGCTCGTTAATAAAATCTCTCCGGCCCCTAAGGCTTCAACTTCCTTCGCCCACTCGACAGCATCTTTTCCTGTCGGCGTCCGCCCGCCATGTGTATAAACTTCCCAACCATCAGATGCTTTTCGCGCGTCAATCGCGACGACAATACATTGACTGCCGAATTTATCAGCCGCCTCCCTTACTAATGACGGATTATTGACCGCTGCTGTATTGATCGAAGTTTTGTCTGCACCGGCATTTAATAAATTCCGAATGTCTTCCAGCGAATTAACCCCGCCGCCGACAGTTAACGGCATAAAAACTTTTTCCGCCGTATTTTTGACAATATCCAGAATGATCGCGCGCTTTTCATGACTGGCCGTGATATCCAGAAACACAATTTCGTCGGCCTTTTGGCGGTCATAGTTTTCCGCGATTTCTACCGGATCACCGGCATCACGCAAATTTACAAAGTTTGTTCCTTTAACAACGCGTCCGTCTTTGACATCCAGGCAGGGAATTATTCGTTTAGTAAGCATATTTCAATCGCCTTCTTAAAATCCAGCGTACCCTCATAAATCGCCTTGCCTGTAATGGCGCCGATTATACCGAACTCCCGCATTGATTTCAGATTTTCCACATCCGCCAAATTGGAAATTCCGCCGGAAGCGATAACCGGAATGGTGGTCGCTTTAAGCAATGCCATCAACTCCTGAATATTCGGACCGCTCAGCATACCGTCACGGGAAATATCCGTATAAATCAGATACTTCAAACCCATTTCTTCCAAATCTTTAACAATATCGACCGCCCGGATATCCGACGTTTGTGTCCAGCCACGCGTCGAAACTTTTCCGTTTGAACAGTCCAGACTAACGGCGATGCGATCTTCCCACTGATCTAACGCCGCCTTTAAAAACTCCATATCATCAACAACCTTGGTTCCCAGCACAACACGCCGGACTCCACCTTCCAATAATTGACGAATGGCATCGTGAGAACGTACACCGCCACCCATTTGGACAGGAATTCCAATGGTTTTGGCGATCTCCAGAATGACATCAAGATTTTTAATCTCGCCTGTTTTGGCGCCATCCAAATCTACAACATGCAACCACTGCGCGCCCTGCTCTTTCCATTTCTTCGCCATTTCTAAAGGCACTTCAGAATAGACCGTGACATCGTCAAATTTGCCCTGCTGAAGACGAACCACTTTACCGTCTTTAATATCAATTGCCGGAAATAAAATCATAATTTACAAATTAATAAAATTTTTTAATATTGTTAAACCTGTCGTTTGGCTTTTTTCAGGGTGAAACTGAACGCCAAAGATATTATTGTGGCATACCGCTGAAGCAAATTCAACACCATAATCCGTTGTTGTGGCTACCACATTCCCGTCTTTTGGACGAACAAAATAAGAGTGACAAAAATAAACACAGGCTTGCGGGTCAATATTATTAAATAAAACTCCGGCACGGTCTGTAAGCTGCAGCTGATTCCATCCCATATGCGGGACCTTCACATCGTTAGAAAACCGTTCTACCGTTCCCTTTAATAAACCCAAACCTTTTACGTTTCCGCCTTCATTGCTGGATTCAAACAGCAGTTGATATCCCAGGCAAATACCCAGAAACGGTTTTTTTTCAGCGATACTTTTGTTGATAGAATCAATCAATCCCAAAGACTGCAATTGTTCCATGGCCGGTGCCATTGCTCCGACTCCCGGCAAGACGACTTTGGCGGCATTCAAAATATCTTCAGGCTTGTGGGTTACAATAGCTTGTCCGCCCACCTTTTCCATCGCCTTTTGAACGCTGCGAAGGTTTCCCATTCCATAATCAATAATCGCAATCATCATCAACCCCAAAAAACGAATCCCAACCTTGGCAGTAAAAAAAGTTGGGATTCATCACATAATCGGTTAATCAATAATACCTTTTGTGGAAGGCACCCGGCCCTCACGGCGCGGATCAATTTGTGTGGCCTGATCTAACGCCTGTCCTAAAGATTTAAAGACCGTTTCAATATTGGTGTGCAGATCTTCATCCGGATTCTCAATCCTGACATTAACTGTCGCCCCAAGTCCGTTCGCAAAGGACTCCAGAAAATGCTCCAGATATTTCATGGAATAATTTTCCTGGTCTTTGATCGCCGGAACATTTTCTCCCGGTAAGCCAACGGCCAACGTAAAGAAACTACG
>JAGQKQ010000186.1 GCA_020430005.1 Candidatus Omnitrophota bacterium | reverse complement strand
GCACGCTTTTTTAAAATGCGAAGAGTTGTTCGGCGAACAGTATGATGCGGTTATTGATTTGGATGTGACAGCCCCTATACGGACTGTGGAAGATATAGATAATGCTTGGCAGATATTTCAGGAGCAGAAAGCCTTAACCCTATTTAGTGTGGTTAAAGCCCATAAAAACCCTTACTTTAATATGGTCGAGGAACGTGAAGACGGAGAAGTTTGTTTAAGTAAACCGCTGGGAAGAATTAACCGCCGGCAGGACGCGCCGGCTGTTTACGCGATGAACGCCTCTATCTATTTTTATTCAAGAGAACACATTTGCGGAAATGAAGACCCCGCGCCGTTTAGTTCACGGACGCGTATGTATGTCATGGATGATATTGCTGGTGTTGATATTGACCGTGAGGTTGATTTTAAATTTATTGAATTTCTCATAAAAGAAAAAATAGTCGCGATATGAAAAATTATTTAGAGCAATTTTCATTAAAGGGAAAGGTTGCTTTTGTTACCGGAGGGGCGGGCCTTATTGGCGGAGAACTTTGCCGGGCCTTGGCCAGTGCTGGCGCTAAGACGGTTATTCTGGATATCGAGAAGAAAAAAGGTGAGGCCTTGGTAAAAGAAATTATGAAAGCGGGATACGACGCTGTTTTTGAGAATTTTGATATCACCAAATTAGAGAATTTAGAAAAAAACATTAAGGCATTAGCCGTTAAATACAAGGGTATGGATGTGTGGGTAAATTCCGCTTATCCGCGAACAAAGGACTGGGGCGAGCCTTTGGAAAGTTTAAAGATAAATTCTTTAAGGGAAAACGTGGATATGCAAATGAATTCCTATGCTTTGAGCAGTACCTTTGTGGCTCAATATATGAAAAAGAAAAAGATTAAGGGGTCGATTATTAACTTTAGTTCTATTTATGGACTACAAGCCAGTGATTTTACGATTTATAAAGGGACAAAACTATCCAGTCCTATGGCGTATTCTATGATTAAAGGAGGCATTATTAATGGTTCCCGTTATCTGGCCTCTTATTTTGGAAAAGACGGGATTCGAGTGAATTGTATTTGTCCGGGAGGTATTTTTAACGGTCAAGATAAAACCTTTGTCCGGAATTATGAAAATCGGGTTCCTTTGAAAAGGATGGGCAAATCGGAGGATCTGGGTGGGACGGTTATATTTCTAGCGGGAGAGGCGGCGTCCTATATAACTGGTAGTACGATGGTGGTTGATGGAGGATGGGTCATTGTTTGATGACGGATCCTTTTAGATTTTAGGGAGCTCTGATATGAAAAAGATTTTTTGGGTAGATTCACTTAGCGCGAGATCGGTATGGGCTTTATGGCGGGAAAGTAAAAAAGAAAAAGATATTAGCACCGCTGTTCATTATTTTGGAAACAGAACTTCGGCTGGAAAGATTCTTGCGCGAATATTAGGCTTAGAGATAAAGAAATTTCGTTACGACACAGAAATACATGACCTCAAAGATCAGCAGGCTATTTTTTGGCACGCGTGGGAAGATTCGTATTTGTTTGGTTGGAATATAAGCGATCAAGTTTTTAAGTGTACAGGGTTAATTGATACTGTCGCCGATCAATATACTGTTGAAAAATGGTTGTTTCATTTTAAACGACAGGTTGCTTTTGAGCAGAAACGTAATTTAGGTATGATTCGGCTGGTTCATTGGCATATTTTTTCTAACAAAGAAAATAAAACGCAAGACCATGTTTTATGGCTTAAAGGATCGCCATGGGAAGAATATCTGAAACGTTATGCGAAAGACTTTAATGTTTCGCTAAGAATTTTTCCCTACCAGAAAAATTTAAGGATTTTTTTTGCTTTGTTTCAAAATACTTTGTCTTTACCGTTTTTAGGGTTGTTGTGGTGTGTAACCAGCGTTTTATCTAAAGGAAAAGAGTCTGTTAATGAAAAACCAAAGGTCGGAGTGTTTTTAGCTCAAGGTCTAGATATAAATAAAAAATCAGATATTTTCTGGTTTCCAGAATCAGGTTTAAATCCTCAAGACGTTATTATTTATTCTTTTGTGAGGCCAGCCAAGTTTACCATAGCGGGTAAAAGATATATTGAGAGAGCTGGAATAAAAATGGTTCATCTGTTATCAAAAGATCTTAGATGGGTGAATGATCTTTCTGAGTTATCGGCAAAATATTTTGAACTGCTCATTAAGGAGACGCTTCGGAATATTGGATTGTATATTAAATTATTACTAAAGAAATCACAGGGCGGCCGGGCTTTATTTAACTGGCAATTAAATAATATTTCTTGGCTGTTAGATAAAAGTTTACAGTATGTGGCTTTCTTTAAAGCAAAAAATATTAAAGTTCATTTTGGTTTTCTTGCGGAAGATGACCCGATTATGTCAGCTGTTGAAAGGGGGATGGAAGAAAACAAGGGTGTTCTGGTTTATGCCCATTGGTCTAATCCTCCTTTAGTAGAGATTTGGCCATCGGTGGATACTTTTTTTGTATGGGGGCCGTATTACAAACAGTTTTATGAAGCTATTGGATATCAGTTGAAAAATGTTGTTTATAGCGGGTATATTTTTGATTCTCTTTTCTCTAAAATTGAAAAAGAATCTGAGGAGTATCGAAGAAAACTTTCTGAGAATGGTGTGAAGTTTACTTTGGCCTTTTTTGATAATGCTTATATTGAAGACGGAGGATGGTTTTCTAAGGAAAGTATGAGGGACTTTCAAAGCCGCTTGTTGTCTTTGGTGAAGTCAAATCCTGATTGGGGAATTATTCTAAAGCCAAAACGGAAAAAAACCTTTGATGATATAACCGACCAGGATATTTTGTCCATGCTGAATGAAATAGAAAAAGAAGGTCGATGTTTGATTCTTGATCACGATGTTTTACCTGTGACCGTTGGAAAGGCGGCTGATCTTGTTATTGGGTTGGGATCGTTTAGTAGCCCGGCAGTGGAAGTGGCATTGTGTCAAAAGCCGGTTCTTTTTTACGATCCTAGTAAGCAAAGCAGTCATCCATTTCATAAGGAAGGACTAGATAAGATTGTTTTTGAAGATATCGACAAATTGTGTGATAAGCTCAAGAGCTTTTCTCAAGATCAAAACCGAGAAGATTATCAGAGTTTAGATTTTGTTATTGAAGATATTGATCCTTACAGAGATGGGCGTTCTTATCAAAGAGTTGGCAGTTATATAAGAAATATTTTAAGAGGTTTCCAGTCTGAGAAAACAAAACAGGGGGCCCTTGATGAGGCAAACCAGCAATTTATGAATGAGTTTGGAATAGATAAAGTAATTAGAATTGAAGAACAGAAAAATTCTAAATTTATTTTAAACACGGGGAAAATATAATGAATGTTGTTCTTATTATGGCTAAAGAAGGAAGTATAGGGCTTCCCGGAAAAAATATATGGAAGATTAAAGGCCAGACATTGTTGGGCTGGACAATAGGGGATGCTAAAAAAAATAAATTCGTAGATAAGGTTTTTGTTAGTACGAATGGTAAAGATGTCGCTGATGTGGCTGAGGCCGCCGGGGCTGAAGTCATCATGCGTGATGATGAATTAGCCAAGAATGAGAAGTTTATGGATGCTGTTGATGAGGCTGTTAAAAAAATCAAGGCGCAGCATGCAGACCTAGAAATTATCGCTATTCCTCAATGCGTCGTGCCGTTTCGTGATCCGGACATTTTTGATCAATGCATCCAGTTTTTGCTGGATAATCAAGATTATGACTCCAGTGTAACTATTCGTCAGACGGGTTTTATTCCGGAGGCAACAATGAAAATAGAAAAAGATTGTTTGGTTCCGTATTTTCCTGAGACCCAGCAAAAGGTTTCCGGCTCAAGGCAGGATAGTGAGGGATATGAAATTGACCATACGGTGGAGTGTTTTCGTTATGATTCCTGGTTAAACAGAGAAAAAGGAATCAAGCCTTGGAGCTATCTTGGGCGGAAGATAAAGGGGATTAAACAGAATTTTCATAATCCTAATTGTTTTGTGGATGTGCATACTATTGAGGATATTCAGTGGTTGGATTTTATTGTCAATCATAAGGGCTTTGAGGGTATGGCTAGAGATGATTATCAGTCGTAAAATGTTATATAGCATATATTTATATTCTTATTATGTGCGCTGGAGAAGATGACAAACATAATAAAAGAATTTAACCCTATAATAATCTATGTTATTATAACATGATTAATATTAAAAGAACTCATAC
>JAGQKQ010000185.1 GCA_020430005.1 Candidatus Omnitrophota bacterium | reverse complement strand
CGGGCTGGATGTGATCAAAATTCATACGGATTATATGCCTGCGGGGCTTAAGATTTTAAAGTTCCTTTTTTATCCGTTGATGAAAATCCAGTTTTTCCTGAAAGAGCGGCGGGCTCTGCAAAAGGGAGGGATTGATTATCAACGGATTCATAAAATTCTTCTTTCCGATGAAATCCTGCTGGGGCGCCATCTCATTCTTGAGGTGAAAAAGGAATCGATTTCCCGCTGAAGGACTCTTTATTGAATTATTTTGATTTTTTTCGTCGGCTATGTTATAAAATATGCACTGTTTTTTCTATTATTTATAAAATAGAGCAGGTTTTGGAGGGTTGAACGATAATTTGTCATACTTGTGAAGACAGGCATCCAGGTGTGGATTCCCGTTTTCGCGGGAATGACGCTTATGTAAGGAGTTAACTTTGTTTGACGCATTAAAAAATATGTTCGGGGGAAATCCCCAAAAATTTAAAAATAACGCGGACAAGAAAATCCTGGTCGTGGAAGACGGAGAAACGGATCGGACAGTGGCATGCCGCTTATTAGAGAAGGAAGGTTTTCAGGTGAAAAGTGCGGTGAACGGTCAGGATGGATTGAAGGTAATGGAACATTTCCGTCCGGATTTGATTATTCTTGACTGTGATATGCCGGAAATGACCGGTTTGGAGATGTGCCGGGAAATTAAGGACGATCCGGATACCCGGGATATTCCTGTTTTATTTCTGACTGGAAATAGTTCTCCGGACAATATTCTGGATTGTTACGAATTGGACGCGGAAAACTATTTACCAAAACCGCTTAACGCGAAGCTTTTACTTTCTCAGGTGGACAGCATTTTAAACGAAAAGAATGAGGCATAGAAGAAAAGAGGCAATATGTTTGATATAAGGTTGATACGAGAGAATAAGGATGAGGTTGTCAAGAAACTGGCGGCGAAGAATATTACGTTTGATCCCCAAAATATAGAATCCAAAGACGCGCGCTACAAAGAAGTTCTTCTGTCCTTAGAAGATTTGCGTAATCAAAAAAATACCTTGAACGATGAAATCAGCGTGCTTTTGAAGGAGAAAAAAGATCCGAAGGATGTTATTGCCTCGATGAAAGATGTTTCCGCCAAGATCTCTGCCATGGAGCCGGAAGTGAAAAAACTGAAACAGGAGATTGATGATATCCTGATCGGCATCCCTAATCTGGCGCACGAAAGTGTTCCCGTTGGCGGTATGGATAAAAATGAGGTCGTCCGTCATTGGGGCGATCCTGTCCAGTTTTCTTTCAAACCGAAAACCCATATTGAGTTGGCCGAGGCGCTGGATATTATCGATTTTAAACGCGCGACCAAGATTACCGGTTCCAATTTCATTCTTTATAAAAAAGCAGGGGCCCGTCTGGAGCGCGCTTTATACAATTTTATGCTGGATGTGCATACAGCCGAACACGGTTATACGGAAGTGTTACCTCCGGTTCTGGTTAATCGGGAATCCATGACCGGAACAGGCCAGTTGCCGAAAATGGCCGAGGATATGTACAAGTTGACCGATGATGAATTGTACTTAATTCCGACCGCGGAAGTGCCGGTGACCAATATCCACCGTGATGAAATTTTAAAAGAAGAAGAACTGCCTATCAAGTATGCCGCGTACACACCGTGCTTCCGCCGTGAGGCCGGTTCTTATGGAAAAGATACAAAAGGATTGATACGGGTTCACCAATTTGATAAAGTGGAGTTAGTCAAATTTACTAAGCCACAGGATTCCTATGATGAATTGGAAAAACTGGTGGCGAATGCCGAAAAAATATTCCAGCTTTTGAAACTGCCTTATCGTATTCTTTTGCTTGCCAGTGGTGACTTGAGTTTTGCCGCCGCGAAATGCTACGACATCGAAGCGCATGCCGCTGGGGTGGATAAATGGCTTGAGGTTTCCAGTTGTTCCAACTTTGAAGATTTTCAGGCCAGACGGGCGAACATCCGTTACAAGGGAGGGGAAACCAAAAAGCCCGCTCTTGTCCACACATTAAACGGCTCCGGACTCGCCTTGGCTCGAACCATGGTGGCGATTCTCGAAAATTATCAGGAAGAGGATGGCAGCATCCGTATTCCCGATGTGCTTCAGCCTTACATGGGTGGCTTAACAAAGATTGTTCAATAACATCTTTTTCAGGAACATTTATGATCAATTTCATAAAGTTTATATTTTCCGTTCTTCTTGCCCCTTTGATCCTAGCCGCCGCTCTCAGTTTCCAGAAGCATCTTTCTGGGTATCCGATGAACTATGAAGACTTTTTCATTTGGGGTGTTATCGGATTTCTGTTTATCTTTCTTTTTGTGTTTCAGGTTTGGGGTGTTTATGAGACCGGTCAGCGGATTAGTGAGAGTATCTTCCGCTTTTTATCTCCGATTGACCGTTTTGCCGCGTATATGTTTCCGGTTTATTTGCTGATTACATTTGTTTTATTTTATATAACGGTGAATTTCTTTAATACGAATAAACTGGACCATTATTTTATGTTCTTTATCGGATTTTTGTTCAGTATGCATACGCTGATGACCGCGCAGGATCTGCAGGAGATGGAAAAAACCCCGATTAAGCCAAATTACCTTTTTCTCATGTCGCTGATTTTTTTAGCCAATGTTTCGGTGGTGATTCTGTTAGTCGATTTAGTATTTCATAAATACACATTTCCGGAATACCTCAAAGAAACATTAGACATGGCCCGGAATTTCTACGAACTCTCCTTTAAGAAACTTATGTTTTTCAAAAGGTAGTTTAAGGGGGACGTGTAACGTACCCCGATTCTTAAAATTAGGGGCCCGATACATGGCCCTTTATAATCACTAAACAACGGAGGCAGATGTTTATATGAAAGTTCCACTAAGTGTTGTTATTATCGCCAAAAATGAAGAAAAGCAGATCGAAGAATGTATACAGAGCGTGAACGACTGGGTTGATGAAATTGTTGTTGTCGATGATGACAGCACCGATAAAACGGCTGAGATTGTTTCGAAATATACAGATAAGATTTTTCAGCGGCGGATGGACCTGGAAGGGAAGCAGCGCAATTTCGGCGTTTCCAAAACACGAAACAACTGGGTGATGATGCTGGATTGTGATGAGCGTGTCACACCGGAATTAAAAGAAGAAATTAAAACAACACTGGCTAATCCCGATCCGGTGATTGTGGGATACTGGGTGCCGCAGATTAATTATTTAGGTGATTTTCAATTGAAACATGGCGGTTGGACGGCCCCGCACATCCGTTTGTATAATAAAAATCATCTGCGTTGGAAAGAAATTCCGCAGGATGTGGTTCATCCCGGAATCGAGATTGATAAAGGATATAAAGGCGGAAATCTTCAGTATTCGTTAATCCATTATAATTTTGCCAGTGTTGAAGATTTTATTAAGAAGGTTAATCGTCAGTCAACGCTGGAGGCGATCAAATGGCATATCAGCAAGAAAAATATGACACAAGGTAAAGCAATTTGGCGGATGGTAGACCGTTTTTTCCGACGCTTTGTGGGGAAAGGCGGCTGGAAAGACGGTTATTACGGATTTGTGGGCGCGGTTTTAAGCGGGTTTTATGAGTTTGCCGCCTACAGCAAGCTGAAGGAGATCCGTGAACGCAAGGCTTACTTAAAGGAATACGGGATTAAGGAAGAATGAGCGGCGGATTTTATAAATCGGGCTTCTACGAATTTTTCAGTTGTCTGTCCACCACGTTTAAAACAATTGCGCGCAATATTCAGGGAACCAAGTTTGAACCCGAAGTGGCGGTGTTAAAGAATTTTGTTCATCCCGGTGATGTGTGTTTAGACATTGGCGGCGCCTACGGACGTTACGCGTTTCCCTTGTCGAAACTAGTCGGTTCACAAGGGCGTATCTACAGTTTTGAACCGGGGGATTACAGTCACCGTGTTCTATCTTCTGTCGTTTGGTTTCACCGCTTAAAAAATGTGACGATTATCAAGAAAGGCTTGTCCAATAAAACGGGGGCTATGAAGCTGTTATTACCGGTCAAACAGTCCGGTAAAGTGGGCCCGTCACTGGCTTATATCGGAGAAACCGAAAAGAACGATATGGTTTCGCAGGAGATTGAGCTGACAACCATTGATACATTTTTTACAGAAGAGAATTTAAAACGGGTTGATTTTATCAAATGTGATACGGAAGGGGCGGAATACCTGATTTTTACAGGAGCCAAAGAAGTGTTGCGCCGGTTTAAGCCGACTGTTTTA
>JAGQKQ010000184.1 GCA_020430005.1 Candidatus Omnitrophota bacterium | reverse complement strand
AATTCCCAATTAGCGCAATATTTGGAACATCCTTACCAGCCCGGATTCGTCTCCTTTATGGGGGGGTTGCTGTTGATGATTATGATCTGTTTGATTGTCGGTAAGAATGGAATTTCCCTGGAAAAATTAAGTAAGATTCCCTGGTATTTGTATTGTGGCGGTTTTTTGGGGGCGGTGCTGGTGATTTCGGCCATTATTCTCGCGCCAAAACTGGGAGCGACGGTTCTTATTAGTTCGGCTATCGCTGGGCAATTAGCGTGTTCTGTTTTACTGGATCATTTTGGCTGGGCCGGTTTTCAGGTGCATCCGGTCAGCATCGGGCGGATCGTCGGTGTTTTGTGTTTATTTAGCGGAGTGATTTTGGTCCGCGTGTTTTAAAGATAGAAAGGGAACTATGAAAAAAGGCTTATTTATTCTTGCGGCAATTGTTGCGGTATTATCGGGATCATTATCCTGGGCGGCCGGGGAAACTAAAGCCCGGGGGCTTTATGCCGATGGCCGGCAGAACGATAAATCGTTTCAACTTTTTAAATGGAAAGTCACTGTCCAGAATCAAAAGGGTAAAGATGAAGTGATTGATACCCCCGCGGAATTGGATGCGTATATTAACCGGACGGATAATGAAGTTATTGTGAAAGAGCGTGAACGTATGCAATGGGAATTGGAGCGCCTGGAACATCGGCGTCAGGAAAAGGTTGAGCGAGCGGAATATCTTAAAAAGGCCGATATCCAAAAAGCCGAAAGGGACGCAGAAAAACGAATCCAACGAGCCAATGAAGATAAAGAAGAGGGCGCGGTCCAATTACGCGAACGATTATGGGATACCGCGTTGGAGGAATTAAAAAATCAGGGTTATGCTGTTGAAGAAATAAAGCACGGAAAGTAAGGAGGCGTTAGGAATGAAATTTTTATTTGTTTCATATGACGGATTAATTAATGATATCGCCTGGCATGTGTCTAAAGAGGGGCACGATGCCAAGTATTTCATTAAGAACCGTGAGGCCAAAGATATTGCCGATGGTTTTGTTCCCAAAACAGACGATTGGAAAAAAGATGTCGACTGGGCGGATGTGATTATTTTTGATGATGTTCTGGGCCATGGCAAGCTGGCCCAGGGATTGAGAAAAAAAGGAAAGCTGGTTATTGGTGGTACCGAATACACTGACCGTCTTGAAGACGATCGTACGTTCGGTCAGGAAGAATTAAAGAAGTTTGGCGTCAATATTATTCCTTACGAAGAATTTCAATCATTTGATGACGCGATTGCCTATGTTCGGAAGAATCCGGCGCGGTACGTGATTAAACCAAGCGGTGAAGCACAGAATATCAAACGGTTGTTGTTTGTGGGGGAGCAGGAAGATGGTCAGGATGTTATTCAGGTTCTGGAAAGTTACAAGCGGGCCTGGTCCAAGAAAATTAAAGTATTTCAATTGCAAAGGCGTGTCAGCGGTGTGGAAATTGCCGTTGGCGCGTTTTTTAATGGGGAAGAGTTTATCCTGCCGATTAATATTAACTTTGAGCATAAAAAATTATTTCCTGGAAATATCGGGCCTTCAACCGGTGAGATGGGAACATCCATGTATTGGAGCGGAGAAAATAAAATCTTTAATGCCACGTTAAAGAAAATGGAGCCCAGATTAAGGGAAGAAGGTTATGTGGGGTATATGGATATTAACTGTATTGTTAATGCCAATGGTATTTATCCGTTGGAATTTACCGCGCGTTTTGGTTATCCCACGATCAGTATTCAGCAGGAAGGTATTTTAATGCCGATTAGTGAATTTTTTCATGGGTTGGCAGCCAAAACATTAAAGAATTTTAAAACAAAGAACGGATTTCAAGTCGGAGTGCGGATTGTGGTACCACCGTATCCGTTTAATGATCAGCAAACTTTCAAAAATAATTCCAAGGATGCGGTGATTTTTTTCCATAAACCCAACCGCGAAGGCGTCCATATTGTTGATGTGAAAGAGGTCAATCAGGAATGGCTTGTGGCCGGAAACACGGGGGTGGTACTTGTTGTTTGCGGGACGGGACAGACCATGAAACAGGCGCAGACACAGGCTTATAACCGAATCAGCAATATCATGATCCCCAGTATGTACTATCGCAAAGACATCGGCGACCGCTGGTACGAAGACAGTGACAAACTCCACTCCTGGGGATATTTGAGGGAAGTATAAACACTGTTATGAAAAATAAAATATTATATGTTCTGTTTGTTTATATTGGAACAAGTCTTATTGCTGCGGGTTTTATGTATAGTTTTTTTCTGAAAGGACTCAGACTTCAATATGAGGGAGTGGAAGATTTTTTATTTACTTGGTTTATGTTTATTGGTGGTCAATTTTATGGAATGGTCTATTATAAAGCTGGGATCATATATTGGCTATTTCATTTAGCAGTTATTGCCGGTGTGTTTTGTCCCGTATTGCACCAATCAAGAATAAATAAGGTGATATCATTTGCTTGCTGGTGTTTCTGGCTTTTTCTAGGTTTTCTTTGGATGGTAATGGGTGTTTAAATTTAGCAAGAAAAGGGAATAGGTAAAAAAGAATAGGCCTATTCAGTTTTAAAACATAACTTCAATATATACAGGATAATGGTCGGAGCCAATGTGGGGTCCGACTTCTCTTTTGGTGGTTTGAATTTTTTCACTAACGAGGATATGGTCGATGGTGATTCTCATTAGGGGAAGCATCGAAGGCCATGTTGTTTGCAAACCAAAACCTTTGCGTGTATCTATTAAATTCATTTTCTTTACAAAATTCTGAAATGTATATGACCAGGACGTAGTATTTAAATCTCCGATGAGGATCATTTTTTTAGAAAAGGCGGAACGGTTGTCGATAATATCCTGTAACTGCTCGTTTCGCCATTTGAAATATTGCTCAGTACCCGGAGGAACCGGATGGGTAAACAATAATGTTATCGGTTCTTCCTGAAATTGATACTCCGCCACAATACTTGGAACTTCAATGGTTCCGTAATATTTGGTTAACATGTTTTTCGGTTTAAACTTGCTATACAGGACAATGCCGAAGTTATCTTTTCGAGGAATTTCTTGATAATGAGGATATTGTTCCAGCACCGGTTTTAATTTAGTTATCCACTGCGTATTAATCTCTTCCAAAGCAAGAATGTCGGGATCTTTCTGCTTAATATAATCCATTGTCTCCTGATAACGGGTATTGCGTGAATTTAGATTGATGAGCAGGATTGACAAATTCTGATTCTGTACAGTTGTTATCTTGGGAGGTTTTAGATAAAGAGGAAGAATAACGACCAGGTTGCTGAGTGCAAATGGACATGTCACCAAAAACAATTTCCAGCGTTTTTTGAAAAGGCAAAGCAGGATACAGATAATCTGTAAGGCTAGATATTGGACTCTAAAGTGGGCTGTTAAATCAAAAATTAAGCCAAACTGGCTGAAAAATCCAGCCGTCGTGAGAAGCGCTGTTATTATCACCAATAGTAGCGGCATGGAGATTATCATATCATTGGTTGATAGACCTGTATAGTCCTAATCAAGAGCAGTTCCGGGAACGTGTAACGTGCTATGCCCGGATGTTGCGCCGGTCACCGAGGATGGGGCGCAGGCGAATCATACTGAAGAACAGTTCGGCGCTGTGTACGTTTTTAACAGTGCGGACTTCTTTGAGTATTCCCGGAAAAATCCAGGAGACGGCGAGACGCAGACTGGATGAAACTAAGAAAAGTGTCAGGATTTTATATTCAAAAATATCCGGCAGATGTTTAATCAGAAATCCTCCCACGAGCGCGCCTGTTGAAAGCCCCGCCGCGTTAATCACGTTAAAATAGGCAATACAACGGGTCCTTTTTTCCGGACTAACCGCATCATAAATAAAATTTGCTGTCGACAGGTTAAAGCCGGCCCACAAAAATCCGGAAAACATTTCGACCAAGATTAAGTAGATCGGATTCTGATTGATAACCCACAAAAGTGGAATAATGGCAATGAGGCGTGTTGTCAGTTTCAGGATTTTAAGGTTTCCCACATGGTCTGCATGATGTCCCCAGCGTTGAATATTTAAATATAAAGTTAATGGCGCGACGATAACGATAAGGGAGTAAGTTAAGTAATTAAAATGCAGGTCTTTCAGCATCAGCACGGCAAAGAACGGGGCGGCGAGATTAACAGAAAAACTCATAAGGGAAACGAAGAATACAAATTTGGTAAAGTTGCTGGTTTTTATTTTGGACAGAAATTGAAAAAAACTG
>JAGQKQ010000183.1 GCA_020430005.1 Candidatus Omnitrophota bacterium | reverse complement strand
AATATCGGCCGATTTATCCAGAACATTGCCTTCAATGGGGATTAGAAAATTGACCGGAATGGATTCGACTTTCATATCCCGCAAAGTCGTGGCGGCATCAATAATATCAACGGTATTTTCCTGCATCCCGACGATAACACCGGAGCAAAGCTGAATCCCCTGTTATATGGCGGCCTTCAGTGTATTGAGGCGGTCGGCAAAAGTATGGGTGGTACAGATATTGGGATAATGCCGTTCGGAGGTGTTCAGATTGTGGTTCAATCGGTCCAGGCCAGCCTCCTTCAAGACCTCCGCCTTCTCCTCATCCAGCAGGCCGGCCGAAACGCAGATTTCAAGGGGATATTGGGCCTTGATTTTCTTGATGAGGGCGGCTAATCGCTCGGTGCGCCCTTTGGACGGTCCCCGGCCGGCAAACACCATACAATAGCGGTGAGCTCCCTTTTCGTAGGCATTTTTGGCCTCGGCCATGAATTCATCATCGGATTTCAGGGGGTATTCTTCAATATCGGCCTTAGAGCTTTTGGCCTGGGCGCAATAATGACAGTCCTCCGGGCAGAAGCCGTTTTGACCGTTATTGATAATATGGATAGTGACGTCTTTCCCGACGAACTGCTTGCGAACTGCGTAGGCGGCGTTCAGAAGCGGTAGTAACTCGATTTTCTCCGAGGTCAGGATTTCTTCCGATTGGGCCGGGGTTAGCGGGGCCGCGTTCAGGCCTAATTCTGTCAGTTGTTGGTAATAGTCCGTATTCATCATTTTTCCCGTGAGGAATTATTCTAGTATAATTTGCCAAAATTGGCAAATATTATTGCAATTTTAGGACTTATAAAAGATTTGCATATAAGCTTGTATATACTATAACTTTGATTTATACTATAAGCCATGAGCAAAATACACACATTTCACATACCCGTTATGGGGACGGCTTTTTCGATCGATACGCCGGTCAAGGTGGCCCATTATGGCATTTCCTCTGTCATTTCTCTGGTAGATGACTCGCTGATAGAAGAAATGCGCAAACATTATTGTGCCTTGCGTGGGGAAGTCTATACCCCGATTACCAAATATGACCATGACTACCGGGCTAGACGGATCACGGAATATCTCAATTTGGTTGACCGGATTGTTGCGGAAAAATTTGAGCAGGTCAGGAATTCCTGTTTTGAAATCGGCAGCGAAATCACCAAATATTTTGAGATGATTTCCAATAATTCTCCGATCAAACAGCTCTATCAGCAGATGATAAAAATTCAGGATCCGATCCTAAAAAGACAATTACAGGATCGTCTGCGGTCTATGATGAGACCGGGTGATATAAATGTCAACATTATGACGAAATTGGATAGGGATAATTTGGATGCCAAAAAGAATCCGTTGCCGGCCGAATTTTCTGATGCCCTCTCTGCCCTGCGCGGTTATGCCGAAAGTACGTTAAATTCAGCGATTGTTTTTTCTGCCGGAATCAACCGCCGTCTTTACAGCTATGTGGAGAAGTTTGATGATTTCTATGCCGATGCGGCCGGATTCATTAAAAAGCGGATTATTTTAAAAGTCAGTGATTATCGTTCGTCCATTATTCAGGGACGTTTTTTTGCCAAAAAAGGATTATGGATTTCAGAGTATCGCGTGGAATCCGGATTGAATTGCGGCGGTCATGCCTTCGCGTCAGACGGTTATTTAATGGGTCCGATTTTAGAAGAATTTAAACAAAAGAAAACACAACTGATGGAAGATTTACATGCGGTTTATACGAAGGCTTGTGCTGCGATAAATCGGAAAACATTTGATAAGCCTCATTCTGTAGAAATTACCGCTCAAGGTGGTATCGGAACCGCTAAGGAAAATCAATTTTTATTGGATTATTATAAGCTGGATTCAACCGGTTGGGCAACGCCCTTCCTTCTTGTTCCGGAAGCGACGAATGTGGATGAACCGACTTTAAAGAAACTGGTTGATGCCGGTGAAAAAGATTTGTATCTCAGTGAAGTTTCTCCTCTGGGTGTTCCGTTCAATAACTTGAGAGATAATTTCAGTGACCTGGAAAAAGACCGCCGTGCCGATGCCGGTCGTCCGGGAAGCGCGTGTCCCAAAGGTCACCTTGTGTCGAACACAGAATTTACAGATAAACCGATTTGTACGGCGTCGCGACAATATCAGAAATTGAAAATTGATCAGCTCAAAACAATGGAATTGTCACCGCAGGCGTTTAAGGCGATCTATGACAAGGTTATTACCAAAGCCTGTATCTGTAATGATCTTGGTGAGGCGGCCTTAATCAATAATAATGTGGTTAAAAACGGTCAGCGCTTTTCGGCCGTATGTCCGGGCCCGAATATGGCGTATTTTTCCAAAGTGGCCACACTGAAGGAAATGGTCGATCATATTTATGGACGAATTAATCTGTTAAATAACACCTATCGTCCGCATATGTTTATTAAAGAGTTGAAGCTTTATGTCGACTATTTTATCAAGGAAGTGCAAAAAAGCACGTTAGAACCGACCGCGAAACAGATTGAATATTTGAATGAATTCCGAAAGAATATGTTTGACGGGATTCAATACTACAAGCAGCTTTTTTCTAAGAAATTGGAAGAAACCTCACAAGTACATGAAAATGCCTTGGCTGAGCTTCAGGAGTATAAAACAAAACTGGAAGATTTTATTGCCAAGCATACGCATATCTTCACCGACCTTCAAAAAGTCGTCTTTTCTGCATAATACACTTGTCATGCCTGCGAAAGCAGGCACCAGAAGTAACACTATAATATATTATATGGATTCCCGCCTACACGGGAATGACATTATTGAAAGTTTTCAATATCGATACAGCGTTCCTGGCAAAAGTCGACTTTTTTAAAATCCGCTTTCTGACAGCCTTTTTGCCATTGATCGAAGGTAATACTGCCGTAAATAAAGGTATCTTTAGATAGAATCTTCTCTTCTTCCACATCAAAGATGACATCATATCCCGTGATCTTTCCTGTCCAAACGCGAATGAATAAGGTCTTTTCGTTGATCCATTTAATATCAGGATTGTAACTCGGATTGCTTCCCGGCAATTCCAGTTTGATAAGATCGGTACGTTCGTTAAAGATCAGCAGAAAAGGATTTTGGTCTGTTTCGGCAGGTTTAACAATGCCGTAGGTATAAGCTTTGTTTGGAGAATACGTGAGATCTTCGGGCAGTTTGAGTCCTTTTTCTTGGAGAGGTTTGAGGACAGGTTTAAAACCTTCCAGGCCTAATTGGTGATAAATACGGGGTTCGTTCCAGCATTTTGGATTGGTGTAATACTGTCCTTCTTGGATTTCCGCTAAAGCTGGCGTAGCCAACAAATGCCCGAGAACAATTAGCATCCAAAATAAGAATAGAAGATTTTTATCGATAAATTTCGGAGCCACGTTCTTTGAACTCTTTGGATTTTTCTTCCATTCCCTTTTTCAGGGCTTCTTCTTCGTTCATTCCCTGTTGGGCGGCGTAGTCGCGGACGTCCTGAGTAATTTTCATTGAACAGAAATTTGGTCCGCACATGGAACAAAAATGCGCTACTTTCGCGCCTTCGGCGGGTAAGGTTTCATCATGGTAGGCTTCGGCCGTTTCCGGGTCTAAACTTAAATTAAACTGATCACGCCAGCGGAATTCAAACCGCGCTTTGGATAAGGCATTATCCCATTCTTTGGCTCCGGGATGTCCTTTCGCCAAATCCGCCGCATGCGCCGCGATTTTATAAGCAATAATCCCATCCTTCACATCCTTTTTATTGGGGAGGCCTAAATGTTCTTTGGGCGTCACATAACACAACATCGCGGTTCCAAACCAGCCGATCATCGCGGCCCCAATCCCGGAGGTAATGTGATCATAGCCGGGCGCGATATCGGTTGTCAGTGGACCGAGTGTATAGAATGGCGCTTCCTTACAGATATCCAATTGTTTGTCCATGTTTTCTTTTATAAGGTGCATCGGAACATGTCCCGGACCTTCGATCATGGTTTGGATATCATGTTTCCAGGCAATGTCGGTGAGTTCGCCTAAGGTCTCCAGTTCCCCAAATTGCGCGGCATCATTGGCATCGGCAATACTTCCGGGACGCAGTCCGTCACCTAATGAAAAGGAAACGTCATATTGTTTCATAATGTCACAAATATCTTCAAAGTGTGTATACAGGAAGTTTTCTTTATGATGCGCCAGACACCATTTGGCCATAATCGAACCGCCGCGGGAAACAATTCCGGTTAAACGTTTAGCAGTTAATGGCACGTAGCGTAGTAAAACGCCGGCATGGATAGTAAAATAA
>JAGQKQ010000182.1 GCA_020430005.1 Candidatus Omnitrophota bacterium | reverse complement strand
TCATTCCCGCGGAGGCGGGAATCCATGATGAATTTGGATCCCTGCCTGCGCAGGGATGACATTAATTCAAGTTATTAAATGGTGACAGTTTTTCTTGCTGTCACTGTTTGTTATTGTAATTTGTTTTTGTATTTTCTACTACTAAGCACTAGGCACTAAGACCCAGGAACTAGTTATGGACCCTCATTTATTACCGTCATTAGTTATTGTTTTACTGATTTCCTGTTTTGTGGCTATCATTGCTGAAAAGCTGAACTGGCCATATACAATCGCCTTGGTCATTACGGGTTTAATTGTCGCTTTTACGCATTTAACCCCGGATTTATTGATCAGCCATGATGTGATCTTTCATATTATCCTTCCGCCTTTATTATTCCACGGAGGGATGCATATGGATTTAGAACAGCTCAAAAAGAATTGGAAATCCGTAAGCTTACTGGCTGTTTTCGGCGTAATCGTTTCAACATTTCTGATCGGTTACGCGCTTCATTACATTTGGAGCATTGACCTTCTCTCGGCGTTATTGTTCGGCGCTTTGATTACACCAACTGATCCGATATCTGTTCTTGGGATTTTGAAAAGAGTTGGTGCCCCGCGACGGTTAAGAATGATTCTAGAAGGAGAGAGTATTTTTAATGACGGGACGGGAGTTGTAATTTTTTCGCTGATCTTAAGTCTGCTCAACGGACATTCAGAGTTTCATATCGGTCTCGCGTTTCTGGAATTCTTGAAAGTCGCGGGAGGGGGGACGCTTATCGGACTGATCATCGGCTTTTTGGGATACGCGTCTTTTAAAAGGCTTGATGACCGGCTTCATGAGGTGGCGTTAACGGTTGTGATGGCGTTCGGAACGCCGTTATTGGCTGAATATTTTGATTTCTCCGGGATTATTGCCGTTGTGGTGGCCGGTATGATTATCGGGAATTACGGTATTCATTACGCCATGACCGAACGGACCAGAGAAACGTTGGAATCTTTTTGGGTCGTTATTGATTTTATTATTAACGCTCTTTTGTTTTTTGTTATCGGACTGGAGTTGCAGGTGTTTCAGGAAACCGGTATTGATTTTCAATGGACAGCTATTATAGGGGGCATTGTTGTTTTATTGATAAGCCGGGCGATTGTCGTTTATCCAATGATCGCGCTGCGAAACCGGCTGAACGAACATGATTATATTCCGGCTGGATGGATGCATGTTTTATTTTGGGGAGGCTTGAAGGGGTCTATTTCCATCGCTCTGGTTGTCGGGCTTCCGTATGATTTTCAATACAGGGGATTGTTTTTGACAGCCGCGTTCGCGATTGTTTTATTTACTCTTGTGGTTCAGGGATTATCCATGAAGCCGCTTTTAAACGTGTTGAATTTATCGGGAAAAAGTGAACATTAGGATTATTTTACTAGCTGTTGTTTTATGGGCTTTACCGGTGAACAGTTCTGCCCAGCCCGTCTATGAAGTTATTCTGGAAAAGTCCAATATTAAAAGTAAGGTGCGTTATACCCTGGTCGGCACTTATGAGGCCGAATTTAAGGAATTCAGCGGAAAACTTTACTTTGATCCGAAAAATCTGGCCGACAGTAAAGTTGAACTGTCCATTCAAACAAAAAGTCTAAAATCAAAATATTCAACGCTGGACCGTATCGCGCGTTCCCGGCGTTTGCTCGATGCCGCAGCTTATCCCAACATGTCTTTTAAGAGTCAGAGGATTTACCAAAAGGGCGGTCAGTATTATGTGAAAGGCATTTTCTCTCTGCATGGCGTGGAAAAAGAACTTACATTTCCTTTTATGATAGAAGGGCCGATTACGGATTATTCATTAGGCAAATATGTTGTCGCTGAGGGGAAATGGCGGGTGAATCGCAAAGATTTTGGGATTATGTGGCATTCTGTTTTGGACAAAGGCGGTGTTGTGGTGGCGGATGATGTTATAATTGAATGGACAGTTTTCGCTTCGCAGCGAATGGATTAAACGCGCACAGCTTCGAGAATCTGATCGACCGGGCTGACTTTGTTCAGACAATAAAAGTGAAGTCCCGGCGCTCCGTTGTCCAGCAGGTCGCGGCATTGACGGACAGCAAAATGAATTCCTTCCTGCAAAACTTTTTCCGCATCATCTTGAATCGGTTCGAAGATTTCTTTGACTTCATCGGTTACGGTGGCGCCGCACATGGCGGTAAAACGTAATAAGCTTTGATAGTTCGTGATGGCAATGATTCCGGGAATAACACGCGCGGTGACGCCCAAATTCCGCAGGCGCTTAACATAGTCATAATAGTCTTGGTTGTTAAAAAAAAGTTGTGTAATGACAAAATCCGCTCCGCTGTCGATTTTTAGTTTCAGAAAACCGGCGTCTTTATCTCTGTCTTTACAAAGAATATGACCTTCCGGAAAACCGGCGACGCCGATACCGAAATTCTGGTCAAAGTGTTCCCGGATAAACGAACATAATTCGCTGGCGTAGCGGAAATTCTCCGGTCCGGGCTGCCAGTCCGGTTGATCCTGGGGAGGATCACCGCGTAAAGCAAGGATGTTACGGACACCGCGCGATTGAATATCTTCAATAATGGCTTTGATTTCATTTCGGGAACTTAAAACACAGGTCAAATGCGCCATCGCTGTGATATGGTGTTCTTTTTCTATAAATTCAACAATATCAAGTGTTTTGTCACGACTGCCCCCACCGGCTCCATAAGTGCAGGAAAAGAAGTCCGGTTTTAGAGCCGCCAGTTTGGTGATCGTGTTCTTAAGATTCTCGTAGCCCTGGTCGGTTTTAGGAGGGAACAGTTCAAAAGAGTAGGTGCGGTCTTTCTGTGCAAAAATATCCGTAATCTTATTCATTGAGTGATGAGTGTTTACTATTATAATAATAGTGTGTTTTTGTAAGTGTGTCATCCCTGCGAAGGCAGAGATCCATGTAACAACCGATTTTTGTTTGACTGGATTCCCGCCTGCGCGGGAATGACAGTCTAGAACGATATGGTGTGTTTTTAATTAATATAGGACGAAATTCGGAATAATCAAATCATTTATTGGAAACTTCCCGAAAAATGAAAATTGCGCTTATTACAGGGGCTTTGGGGTTAATCGGTTCGGAATCGGTTGAATTTTTTGCTGAACAGGGATTTCAGGTTGTAGGTATTGATAATGATATGCGAAAGTATTTTTTTGGATCGAAGGCTTCAACCTCAGGGAATAAGGAGCGTTTGACCAAAAAGGTTCCCAATTACCGGCACCACAATGTTGATATTCGTGAGACAGCCGCTTTGGAAAAGATTTTTAAAGATTATAACAAAGATATCGCTCTGATCGTTCATACGGCGGCCCAACCGTCTCATGATTGGGCAGCCAAAGAACCTTTTACGGATTTTAGCATAAACGCGACCGGAACATTGAACCTCCTGGAATTGGCAAGGACGTATTGTCCGGAAACAGTTTTTATTTTTACCAGTACTAATAAAGTTTATGGAGACTTGCCGAATTTGCTTCCTTTAAAAGAAGAGGCAACGCGTTGGGAATTGTCCAAAGAGCATGAGTATTATACCGGGATTGATGAAACCATGAGTATCGATCAATCCAAACATTCCTTGTTTGGAGCGTCAAAAGTGGCTGCCGATATTCTTGTTCAGGAATACGGGCGTTATTTCGGGATGAAGACCGGTATATTCCGGGGAGGATGTTTAACCGGGCCACATCATAGTGGCGCTGAACTGCACGGATTCTTGTCGTATTTAATGAAGTGTTGTGTGAGCGGTGATGCGTACACGGTATTCGGATACAAGGGGAAACAGGTACGTGATAACATTCATAGTTATGATTTAGTCAGTGCCTTTTTTCATTTTTACCAGAATCCCCGCGAAGGGGAGGTTTACAATATCGGCGGCGGACGGGATAATAGTTGTTCTGTGCTGGAAGCGATTGAGCTCTGCGAAGAAATTTCTGGTAGAAAATTGACTTATGATATTTCGGAAAAGAACAGGGCAGGGGATCATATGTGGTATATCAGTTCGTTGGCGAAATTCCAGAACGACTATCCACAGTGGAAACAAACGTATACGTTGAAAAAAACCTTGGAAGAGATTCATAAAAGTGCGAAGGTCACCAAGTGACCAAGGGGTAAGGAATTTTCTGGGTCGCCGGGTCACGGGGGCACTTACGATCATTACCGAAATAAATTATACTTCACAATACACCGAATGGCACTCACACCATCTTTCCAGTTAATTTTCTTGCCTTGCTGATAGGTTCTGCCTCCATAAGAAATACCGACTTCATAGATCCGGCAGTTCATTTTGGC
>JAGQKQ010000181.1 GCA_020430005.1 Candidatus Omnitrophota bacterium | reverse complement strand
CGGTTATGGTATCATCGGCCATACGAAGATTCACATCAATCAGAACATTGGCCGGTCTAACAAGCGATTGGTTAATCGCTTCCGCCGCCTTCACATTATTATACCCGCTGAACTCTTTCGTTCCATTAACAATCATCTGCGGTGTATAGACATTACGCTTTCCATGCCAGCGCGCGTAGTCACGCTGACGCTGCGTGTACATGCTGTGACTATACAAATCCTTCCATCCTAAATAATCCCAATAATCCACGTGAAAAGCCAGTGTATAAATGGGCTTGTTCCCTTCTTTCGCCAGCTGTGTCAGTCTGTTGAGCATTTGATCCGCGGGAGGACAACTGGAGCACCCTTGCGATGTATAAAGTTCTACAATGGCAAACGCGTTGGGCGCGATGGTAATTTTCTCTTCACTAAAAACTTTTATGGGAAAAATACAAACGAGGGCAAACAAAAACAGGAAAAAGAAAATCTTTTGTTTTGGAAAAGGATTACCCATGAAGATTTCCCAAAATCTCCAGACTATTTAGATGGTTTAATTGAACTCGCCGCATTTGATTGCTCAGGTCTTCATTCGATTCAACATAAACCCGCGCGTAATGATCAGTTAAACCGTTCCATAGTCCGTTTTTTTTCTGCTCAAACAAAACGTCCTGACGGGAATCCAATAATCCCTGAAAATACAAACGGCGCTTACGATAACTTAAATCACGGAGAATTTTACTGCGTTCCTGAATCACCGCTGGCGGCACTTGTTCGCCGTGATGGCGGCTTTTGTTCATCGTACGGTTGGAATAACTGAAGACATGAAAATAATGGACCGGCCATTCTTGTAGACGCTCAAATGTGGTTTCAAAATCGGCTTCCGTTTCCCCGGGAAAGCCGACAATAACGTCTGTTCCGATGCAAATGTCCTTTACCGTTTCATAAGCCCGGACAATAAATTGATAAAATTCGTCCGCTGTGTATTTTCGTTTCATCATCGACAAGACAGCATCACTGCCACTTTGTAAAGGAATATGCAAATACCGGCACAACTTGGAATTCTTATCCGCCATTTTGTCCAGCAAGGTTAATGGAATAGTGGTCGGTTCAATAGAAGAAATACGGATACGCTTTAAATCTTGTAGTTGTTCCAGCGCGTCAATCACATCAAGAAGCGTTTTTCCTTCTTCCTGATATGTCCCAACGTTAATGCCGGTAATCACAATTTCCTGATGCCCGGCTTCCGTTAAGATGCGGGCTTCTTTTAAAATATCGTCAAATTGCCGGCTCCGCGCCCGTCCGCGGGCATACGGAATTTCACAAAATGAACAAAAGAAATCACAACCATCCTGAATTTTAATATTCGCACGGGTATGTTTCTCGTCAATACCCGCTAACGGCATCGTAAAACTTTTGCGTTCTATGCTTGGAGTAATCACCTGGGGAGAATCCTGTTGAAGCGTTTCACGGACAATAGCGGCCAAATCCATCTTCTTTGCATTCCCAACGACATAACGCACTCCCGGAAGGTCCGTTAGTTTTTCCTTCTGGGTCTGAGCCTGACATCCGACCAATGCAATTTTGGCCTGCGGATTGATCCGGTTGACTTTATTTACCAGACGACGGGTATCCGCGTCGCCTCCTTCCGTTACCGTACAGGTATTAATCACCACCATATCGGCCGGCTCATTGAAATCGACGACACGATAACCGTCCACCTCAAATGTCCGCTGGATGACAGCGGTCTCACTTTGATTTAGCCGGCATCCTAATGTATAAAACGAAACTGTGTTAATTTTTTTAATCATTGCAACCCTTTATATCGACTAATAAATAATAATACCCACCCAGCCAAAAACAATAATCCCCCAATCGGTGTAAAAAGCGCGATCGCTTTAACTTCCGAAATAGATAACAAGTAAAGCGAACCGGAAAAAAACACAATCCCGGTTAAAAACGCCACTCCGGCAAACTGAATATTAGGATCATCACTTTGCGTCCCCAGCCAGGCCACCAGAAAAATCGCGAACGCGTGAATAAAATGGTATAACACGCCTGTTTGAAACACTTCAAAATAATGTGGTGACAGTTTTGACTTCAGCGCGTGCGAACCAAACGCCCCCAAAGCCACCGCCAGAAACATCAACAGACTCCCGATTTGGACCCAGTTTAAATTCATCTGTTCTCCTTTTTCTAGTACAATATAGATCTTGTTATTGTGTCACCCAGGATAAGGCTTTGGTTATACCGTCCCGCGTCGCTTTCACACGCAAATCGAACAATTCATTGTCCGTTGCTCCATGTTGATCAAATTCCTGAATCAGCCGGATATTTTCATCTAATGCCGGCGGGTCGAGTTTTTCCTCCACCGGAATAGACATATTGTATTCTTTTTCCGCCCAGAATTCAAATTCTGAACGTTCGTATTCCCCTCGCGCATTTTTGCGGCTGCAGAGAATTTTTGCCGCCCTTTTTAATGGAAAAGCGATTCCTCCTTCTAATCCATTGCGCACCACAATAATCTTTTCAAAACCGGCCCGTTCTGCGATCGTCAGCATCTTCTCTCCATACGGTGGATGAAAGGCCGAGACGATTAAAATATGTGCATCACAAGGATTCACAAACCTCTCCAATGTTGACAAGAAAGGCCTTTTGACAATCTTACGACGAATCTGAATCCACTGCGCCAAAGCCGGTGACAATTGTTCCTGGTTCACATAAAAACCAAAGGCGCCCTTGTTACCATCAAGCACACCTTGATTAGATACGACAAATGTTCCTTTTAAGGCCTCGGCAATATTAAACAGATTATAAATATTTTTCGGCCCCGGTGACGGCGCGCACTGTGATACGACCCGGTATCCTTTGGATTGAATATATCCGGCAAGTAACGGTGTTAGAATATACGAATGATCGACACCATCAAACGGTTCCGCGATCTGAACAATCGGCATTCCTTTTGGAGTTTTATCCTGAAATGCGGGCGAGAATGTTTTTTCCAGACTGAGTCTGATACCGTCATACTCTTCCGCCGTTTCATAACGTACTCTTAGAATACTGGCCGCCATTCCACGTAAGACATCCCCCGGCTCTTCAGAAAATAGAAAATCGCCTAATTTTTCAGCTTCATCCTTGTTTAAAGTATCTTTGGTGATAAGACGGCGGCAGAGTTTTCGGATGGTTTCATCCACATCCGGAGCCAGCCAGTCCACCAATACAGAAGGGTCCTCTTTCGCCTGATTAGGCAAGACATCGAAAATATCCTGTTCCGTTTCGCTAACACCTTTGATAAATAGCGCGCCCAAAAAAGCCCCCAAAGCTGGAGAGTTTTTATCCACCTGCCGGATATCTTCCATCACTTTTCGGGATAAATCTTTATCCATGGAACGGCTGCCCTTGCGGCCAACTCCAACGGCCTTAATCCCCTGGACTAACGGCGTATCCAATATTTCCCATTGAGTTCTCATCATTCAATATACCCTTATCTAAAACAGAAAACCTTTGTATGACAGTCTTTTGTGCCAAATTAATACGTAAAACTATACCACAGAAATAAAAAAAAGGGATACGGTTTTTCCGTATCCCTTTCTTATTATATTGTCCATTTTAAAAGAACTGACTATTACTATGAAACTGTGGAGCTAATCGTCAAAGTTCCATCATAATTTCCAGGAGTATCAGCTACAGAAAAAACTTCCGCCTCCGGTGGGTCAAGAACTATTGCATTAGGATCCAGGGTAACAATACCAACATAAATACGTAAATATCCACCAAAAATTTCCGCTCCTGAAATAGTTTCACCATTCAGATCCTTAAGAAGTTTTTTAGGGCCATGGTTTGTTAAGAAATCTTCGACCTGCGCATTATCTGGCCCCGAAACACGAACAAATGTGGCGCTTGTTTTCCACCCAAGACCATTAAAAGGAGCATTAGGATTGTTTCCATCAAGATAACTTATAGTTGTTGTCGGCTGCCCTGCTCCTCCAGCTGTTGCTACATCAATGGCAAAAAAATGATCCGGGAAAAAAACGCCAAGTAATGAATCAAGTGTGGCCGGACTAAAATTCAGCGCAGTGACCTGATTCCCGAATTGTCCTGTTGTCGCATCCACCTCCACCGCTGAAATGATAATCGACGAAGCAGTCGGAATATTAAATGAAACAACAAAGTTTTCTGTGCCTGTTGCTTGAGCATGGAGGGATTGTGGGAACAGGAGGATACTTAATAATAATAGTAGGGGCAATGCTGTGTTTTTTTTCATCTGTTCTCCTTAATTTAGTGTTAGCCTAAAATCTTAAAAAGATGATTTGATG
>JAGQKQ010000180.1 GCA_020430005.1 Candidatus Omnitrophota bacterium | reverse complement strand
TGGAAAAGCCGGCTTCTTACGATGCGATCAAAGCCGCTATGAAGAAAGCATCGGAAGGGGAGTTAAAAGGAATCCTTGGTTATACAGAAGACCAAGTCGTTTCTAACGACTTCTTAGGCGACGCGCGCACATCCATTTTCGATGCGGGTGCAGGCATCTCCCTAAACGATAACTTCGTTAAAGTTGTCAGCTGGTACGATAACGAATGGGGTTATTCATGCAAGGTCGTAGATTTAATTCTGCACATTGCATCGAAAACTACTGCAAGCGTTTAATTTATGGCATCTTAGTAAAAAGTGGTGTTTCAGGCAGGTTAAAAAACAACAGACGTGTACCACTTTTTACAGCGGACGTGTACCACCTAATCTAGATTGGTCGGATAAAATAGACCAGCTACTTAAAAGTAGCTGGTCTATTTTTTTGCCAGTAACCCGGATGTTATTTTTGTCGATAGCTGTGGTACAGTAGTAAAATTATGAAATCAGAAAAACCTGATATAAAAGTTGCCTACAGCTTTGAGCCAATATCAAAAGAAGAAGGGTGGCGTTCATAAAGGCTTTTTGAGATACTATTGGAGGCTAATATGCGTAACCTAGATAGGTAAAAAGATGAGGGAAATTAGGGGCTAAATAGACAAAAGAGTAATACTTGCTTTTCTCCCCTTTTTCGGTATAATTACATTATATTTAGACTTAGCCCTGAGTTTGAAGGAATCCTGGGCAGAAATGTAAAACCTTCGTTTAAGCGAGTGTGCGCTTGGGCGAAGGTTTTTTTTTGGAGAGTTAATTAAATTTATTCTATTATTTTCAATAGGTCTGCATATGAAAAAAACAGATAAGTTGATAAAACTTAGTGCAACAGATTTAGTAGGCCATCTTAATTGTGGTTATATTACCAAATGCGATATACAAGTAGCCAATGGCGACATTAAGAAGCCCGAAGTCTGGAATCCTTTCTTGGAAACGCTCTGGGAGAGGGGAGACATACACGAAAAAGGCTTTGTAGACCATTTAAAGAACAAAGGGCTGAATGTTATTAAGATAGAAGAGGATGGTATTACAAAAGAATCTGTTGAACAAACTATACAAGCGATGAAGTCAGGAATTGATGTCATCGTTCAAGGAGCATTTTCTGACGAACAATGGCATGGAAAATCGGATATTTTGATTCGTGTTGAAATGGCGAGTTCTTTAGGGGCGTGGTCATACGAGCCGATTGATACTAAGTTGGCACGCGAAACAAAAGGTGGAACGGTTCTTCAGTTATGTTTATATTCTGAATTATTAAGTCAAATTCAGGGCATATGGCCTGAGTATATGTATGTTGTTGTTCCTTGGTCTGAGTATAAGCCAATTCCTTATCGTGTAATGGAATTTGCAGCTTATTTTCGCTATGTGAAAAGCAAATTAGAGAATACTCTTAAATCAAGAGAACAAATCGAAGTATACCCTGATCCAAAGCCTTTTTGTGATGTTTGTCGATGGAGTGAGAATTGTGAGAGGAAACGAAAAGAAGATGACCATCTTAGCCTCGTAGCAAACATATCTAAAAGTCAAATAAAAGAGCTTAATGAGCGGAAAATCGAAACAATGGCTGATCTTGCATCTTTGCCTCTCCCTATTGATTGGAAGCCAAGCCGAGGTGCGGTTACATCCTATACGAGAATTAGAGAGCAGGCACGTATCCAAGTGGAAGGTCGTGATTCTGGGGAAAATAAGTTTGAGATTCTTTCGGTAGAGGAAGGTTTTGGCTTTCATTGTTTACCAGAGCCATCAGCAGGTGATGTGTTTTTTGATATAGAAGGTGATCCGTTTGTTGGTGAGTCTGGAATGGAATTTCTTTTCGGATATCAATATGGAAACGAGAAAGGAGAAATCGCCAAGGTTTCGGATTGGGCGTTTTCCTTTTCGGAAGAAAAGCGTGTATTTGAATCTTTTGTAGACTTTATTATGGAACACTGGTCCCGATATCCTGATATGCATATCTATCATTACAATCATTATGAGCCTACAGCGCTGAAGCGATTAATGGGGAAATATGCGGCGAGAGAAGAAGATGTTGATCAAATGCTTAGGGCTGGATTGTTTGTGGACTTATATCAGGTTGTCAAGCATAGTATACGGGCAAGTGTTGAAAGTTATTCAATCAAAAAGCTTGAACCATTTTATGGTTATACTAGAAATATTTCACTACAAAAAGCTAATATGGCTTTATTTAATTTTCAGGCAAGGATCGAATTAAATGATTTTGAGGCGATATCTGATGAAAACAAAGAGATTATTCAGGGATATAACCAAGATGATTGCGCTTCTACGTTCCAGTTGAGGGGTTGGTTGGAAGAACTGCGAACGCAATGTATTGATGAAGGAATCCACATAGGAAGGCCTGGACCTGAAGAGGGTGCTCCCAGTGAAAATATTACGGAATGGCTTGAAAGAATTAATCGTATTATAGAGGTGCTGGCCAAGGATTTACCTCTTGATCCTAACGAGCGGGATGATGAACAACAAGCTCTTTGGATTCTTGCTAATATTCTTGATTGGCATCGACGGGAGAATAAGTCTATGTGGTGGGAATATTTTAGAATGAGAGAATTAACATCTGAGGATTTGCTTGATGAAAGAAAAGGGTTGGCCGAGTTAACTTATATAGAGTGTACGGGCGGAACACCAAAGGCGCCGGTTCACAAGTATTCGTTTCGTCCGCAAGAAACTGATATCAGAAGTGGAAAGACTGTTGTTAAGCAGGGTGGAAATAATTTGGGTACGATTGAATCAATATCATTTGAAGAATGCACGGTCGAAATTAAAAAGAGAGGAGATTCTAAGGATATTCACCCCGAAGCTATATTTGTTCATGAGAACATCCCTTCTGCAGTTTTGGCTGAATCATTAGTTCGTGTTGGAGAATGGGTAGCTAAAAATGGTTTAGTAGGTGAAGGTGAGTATCAGGCAGCGCGTGATCTATTATTAAAGGTTGGACCTACAATTGAAACGGATAAAATACGGAACGAAGACGAATCGGCGCTTGAGTCCGCAATACGAGTAATCCTAAAACTAGAAAAGGGAGTTTTCCCAATACAAGGACCTCCAGGTACTGGAAAAACACACACTGGAGCTCATATGATATGTGCTTTGGTGGAACATGGTAAAAAGGTTGGAATTACTGCAAATAGCCATAAGGTTATTAGGAACTTGATTGATAAAACAATAGAAGTTGCTCAGAAAAAAAAGTTGAATTTACAGTGTATCCAGAAAGGAAAAGAGTTAGAGGAAGATAATGATTATCTTGTTTTTGCCAAGAAGAATGATGAAGTGTTTAATGGGTTGCGTTCAGGATATAATGTTGCCGGAGGTACAGCTTGGCTTTGGTCTAGGCCAGAAGCGGCTGAGTCAGTAGACGTCTTGTTTGTAGATGAAGCTGCTCAAATGTCCTTGGCAAATGTTCTAGCTGTCTCCCAGGCTGGAAAGACAGTTGTATTATTGGGTGATCCCCAACAACTTGACCAACCGACGCAAGGTAGCCATCCTGATGGAACGGACGTTTCCGCTCTAAATCATGTGCTTGATGGAGCGCACACTATTCCTGAAAATAAAGGTTTGTTTCTTGAAGAAACATGGAGGCTTCATCCAGAGATAGCATCATTTACTTCTGAACTTTTCTATGATGGTAAATTAAAATCACGTAAGGGATTGGAGAATCAAAGAATTGAATCATCTGATGTAATAAATGGTGCGGGATTGATTTATATTCCGGTAAAACATTCTGGCAATCAAAGTTCATCTAAAGAAGAGGCGGCAGTAATTAAGAAGATGGTGGAAAACATTTTAGCTTCCAATACGCAATGGAGTGATTCAGAGGGTAAAAAAGAATCTATCACGTTAAGTGAAATCTTAATAATTGCCCCGTATAATGCGCAAGTTTTTGAGATACAACAGCAACTGCCAGATGCAAGAGTTGGAACGGTTGATAAATTTCAAGGCCAAGAGGCACCTATTACAATATACTCTATGGCAACGTCAACTTATGAAGATGCGCCTCGGGGGATGGATTTTCTTTATAATCTAAATAGACTTAATGTAGCCACATCACGTGCTCGATGTATTTCAATTCTTGTTGCCTGCCCGCAAGTTTTTGAACCGGACTGTAAAACGCCGGATCAAATTAGATTGGCTAATGCATTTTGTCGTTTTCTTGAAAGAGCTGATGTTATTGAAATACCAGCATGAAATATTGGGAAGAAGGGATAAATTGACATATTAGTTTTGTACGATAGAATAGGAAGCAATAGGAAG
>JAGQKQ010000017.1 GCA_020430005.1 Candidatus Omnitrophota bacterium | reverse complement strand
TCCACATCAAAATCAAAGAAAAAACCGGGATGAACAAAGACCTGATGGTCTTCCAGGAGCTTCAGCACCCACTCTTGCTCCTGATATCGCGACGAAAGACGTAAAACGGCATACCACCCGCCATCCGCCTTCAAAAGTTCAACAGCCCCATGATCTTTAAATGTTTCCTGAAGAAAGATATAGTTATCGGAAACGCGCTGTTTAATCTGAGCCTGAATGTTCTCTTTTAAATCAAACCATGCCTGTAGCGCGTTCTGAACAGGTGTGTTAACGGAAAGATATGTATCCGCAATGACTTCCAAACGGGCTTTGGCCTGCTGCACAAGATCATCCGGGCCATTAATCACAATCCAGGACAACTTCATTTGTGGAAGTCCCATCATTTTAGATAATCCGTTCAGAGTAAACGTCAGCACCTCGCTGTTACCGACCATGCTTTTACGCGAACATTCCTGTAAGGGAAAATCAAAAAAAACTTCATCACAAATCAAAGCCATATTGTAATCCAAACATACCTTATTAAGCTGTGAAATTTCCTGTTCCCGAAAGTACGATCCTGTAGGATTATTGGGATTAACTAAAACAACCGCTTTCGACTTTGTAGAAACAATGTTCTCAAACTGCGCGCTATCCAAAAACCACCCCTCTTTCTTATAAGCCAAAGAATAGGGAATCATAAGCACATCGTTTAAGTCTACCAGAAATTGAAAAAGCGGATAACTGGGGCGGGGAAACAAAATTTCATCATAGGGATCCGCAAGAACCCGAAAAATATAGGAATATGCTTCCGAAGTGCTGGAAGTCAGAATAATCTGTTCCGGTTTAACATCTTTTTGCTGCCGTTGATAATAGCCGGCAATGATTTCTCTGGCCGAACGCATACCTTGCGCGTCGGGATGATAAGAAAAATTCGCAGGGTTATTCAATGCTTGCAACAACTCTTCAGGATACTGAAAATGACAGCGGGTGGGGTTGGATTCCGTCAAGTTGATCAGTGACGGGTATTCTTTTTTGGCCTTTTGAAAAGCTTTGATAATAGGATTATCATCCAGTGGCCAGTTGGTACGTCGTGAGAATTGCATAGACTCTCAAGCTCCCCGTCTCACGCGCTCAAGCTCTTTTTCTGTCTCACGCAATTTTTTCTGTAAAGCGTCATGTTCCGATTTCGCAATCCACTGGGCATCTTCTTTTTTCTTGGTGAGAAGGGCATTGTCATGTTTAAGCTGAAGAAGTTCAGAGCGCATTTCCTGAATCTGCTGGGAAAGGCGGGCGTTTTCCAAATCCATATCCTTTTTCTTTCGCGTGACATCTTCCAGTTGGTGCTTCTGCTCCTTCGCCTCTTTCTGCAACTTGATATTATTCATATGCTCAGTCGAATATTGCTCTTGTATTTTTCTTAACTCCTCCCGCATACGCTGCAATTCTCCACCGATTTTCTCGATCTCTTTTTCTTCGCGATCATGCCATTGACGTTCTTGAAGAATCTTCTGTTCCATCTTCCCGACCTTGGCCTTCTCCATAGCAAGATGTTTTTCCTTTTCCTTCTCAACCTTTTCCATCTCAAGAATCTTTTGTTCCAGAGAGGAAATTTTGTGCCTGTACTTCTCTCTTTCTTTATCCCATTTTTCCTTTACAGGATCTGAGGGAACAGGCAATTCTGTCTTTTTCTTTTTTGTTTTTATTTTCTTCGTTTCAGGAGGAATAAGGAATAACAGGACAAGAAACCCCATAATCAAAAAAAGTCCCAATCCCATAAGAAAGTGTGAAGGTGTCATCGCTTTAAGGCCTGTGAATGAGGCGTTCCAGATTATCTTTTGCCGAAATTAAACTTGGATCATAGGCGAGTGCCCGGCGGAAACACTGCTCTGCCTTATCCAGTTCACCACGGTCAATGTAACATATAGCCAGATTATTCCAGGCCAACGCATTATCAGGAGTTAACGTAACAGATTGTCTCAAATACTCAAAGGCCTGGTCCATCTGTCCCATCGACAAATAGACCGTCGCAATATTGTTATAAACGATCCCATCTTTGGGATCAATTGCAATCGCTTCACGATAATTCTGGAGCGTCAGCGGAATCCGGCCCAGCGCCTGATAATACTGAGCTAAATCAAAATGGATCCCCTTAATAAAACCTGAATAAAAACTTTCCGCGGCCGTTCCTTTGGATTTTGCCAGGTACCCTCTCATAATATCTAACGCCTTACGGTCCGCCACCACGGCTTTTTCGTAGTCGCCTGCCTGATAATAAGCCTTGGCGAGAAGATTGTACCCGCGACCAAAATGATCCTCAAATTCAACCACGCGCTCAAACAGGACAATTTCATTTTTCCAGAATGTATTATGCCAGACCGTTAAAAATGAAAAAACAATCACGATCAGGCTGAACATAGAAAAACCCGCGCGAAAACCCCTTTGCCGATAAACATGTTCTAAGGCAGAAAAGACGGCAATTAAAATACCAACCAACGGAATGTAAAGAAAATGCTCCGACGTCAGAATCGTAGAATATTCATTAATAATCGGAATAATGTTCAAAATCGGAAGCAGCCAAACGATAAACCATAGCAATCCAAAGAAAACATATTTTCGTTGCTCTGATTTCGTCCTTTTCAGCCACAAAGAAATCAGAACCAGAACTAAAACAAGAATCAATAACGGAATGATATAAGGATCAAGGATATCCTTGCTGCGATAATAGTGCAGATCATACGGCAAGAAGATAATCCTGACATATTCCAACAATGTGGCCGGAATTGAAAAAATTCTAAGCCAGAACTCATGGTCAAACGTTAATCCCAGCTTTACCGTGGAACCGAAAATTAATTTTCGAAATGAGAAATATCCGGCAGCAATTAAAACAAACAATGCCCCATGCATCCATACCCTCGAACGGTCCTTTGCGTCTTTCGGAAAAAAGAGACCGTAAATTACCAGGATTACAGGAAACATAATGGCCTGCTCTTTAGTAAAAAGAGCCAGGAAAAAGATTAATAGCGAACACAATAATAAGATAACTTTCTTGAAAGAATCCTGCCGATAAAAAGCATAACAATAACAGTTCAATGATATCAAACAAAGGAATAAGAGCAGTGTATTGGATATTCCTGAAATACAGGCTACCGCTTCACTCTGAACAGGATGAATCAGGAAAATAACAGCGACCGACAAAGCCAGCCATTGTTTAAATTCGCGCTCTTTAAACACAAAGCGGCAGAAACAAAAAACAAGAAACGCGTTGCCGATATGAATTAAAATATTGAATAAATGAAAACCATAGGAATTTAATCCAAAAAGCTTGTACTGTAGACGATAAACTCCCTCTAAAACAGGGCGATAATAAAGATTAATAATTTTTTCTTGAGGAGATGTCGCTTGAAAGAAGATACTAAAAAAATCAAGGTTCTGAATATTGGGATTCTGCTGAATAAAAACAACGTCATCATGGACAAACGGATGGAATATGGCGTTTCCATAAACGCAAAGTCCTATCAATAAAAGGAGAACAAAAACATTGCGTGTGGTTAACTTCTGCAGACTGGATTGTATTTTGGAAAGTAACAAATCACTCACGCCACGGCTTTTTAGGAACTCAATTCTTCCTTTAAGGTTTCGATACGTTTAACCAAATCCTGAAATTGCTGATCTATTGTAACTAACAACTCTTGTCCTCCGTCCAATTTTCCCTCTTTCCCCATTTCTTCCAGCTTAAGACATGTTTGTCGAAGAGGCTTGGCAGAAATATTTCCGGACGCTCCTTTCAGAGAATGAGCAATACTTTTGACTTGTTCCACATCATTCTTTTCTATCGCGTCACCTAACTGACGACGCTTTTCTTGGAAATCTTCCATAAAAATATCCAGCAACTCTAAAAGAAGTTCTTTATCATCTTGAACTCTTTCCATAAATTCCGCTAAATCAATGGTTTCTTCACTCATGAGATTGCTTACCTTCCTTTTCTTGACGCATTAATAATTTCTTCAAACATTTTTTCACGCTCAATAGGCTTTGTGACATACCCGTCCATTCCGGCCTCCATACAATTCTGCCGGTCCTCATTCATGGCCCGGGCCGTAAACGCAAGAATAGGAATATGCGTCCCCGTCTTTTCTTCATTCTTCCGTATCATCTTTGTGGCCTCTATTCCATCCATCTCGGGCATATTAGAGTCCATGAGAATGAGATCAAATGGTTTCGTTAAAGCAAGATCAACAACGGATTTTCCATTATCAACGGCCTCCACAACACAGCCGACTTTTTCCAACATACGTATAGCAATTTTTTGATTTACAAGATTGTCCTCTGCTAAAAGAATCTTGAGACCTTTTAACTGTTCATTATTAAACTTGCCATTAACTGCCGCGGCACCTTTAAAATCCTCATCGGAAGAAACCTTCCATTTAATGACTTTGAACTTAGCTGTAAAACTGAATGTACTTCCCTTGGATTCCACACTATCAACCCAAATTTCTCCTCCCATCATCTCCGCCAGACGCTTACAAATGGCCAAGCCTAACCCGGTCCCTCCAAAACGGCGTGTGGTAGTTTCATCGGCCTGCGCGAAAACCTGAAAGACCGTGTCATGTTTGTCTTTAGGTATCCCGATCCCTTCGTCAACCACAGAGAAAAGAAGCATCACATCGTTTTCCATTTTCTTTTCTACTTTGATGACAACCGTAATTTTTCCCTTATGGGTAAACTTAATCGCGTTATTAATTAAGTTAATCAGGATCTGCCGCAGACGGACCGGATCACCCTCTATCAATTCCGGCAGGCCATCTTCGAGATCCAGGACCAAATCCAGATTCTTTTCTTTCGCTAAAACACTCAATCCTTTGCAGACACTGCGCGCCACATTCGTTAAATGAAACTCGATGTTTTCCAACTGAAGTTTTCCGGACTCGACTCTTGATAAATCCAGAATATCATTAATTAATCCCAACAAACTATCCGTCGCGTCCTTGGCCACCGATAGGTTCTCACGCTGCTCTTCACCTAACTCTGTATCTAACGTTAAATCCAACATCCCCATAATCGTGTTCATCGGTGTACGCACCTCATGCGACATATTCGCCAAGAACATGGATTTCGCTTTGTTAGCCTCTTCCGCGGCATGCTTGGCCTGCACCAGCGCCCCTTCAAATTTCTTCTGCTCAGTAATGTCCTGCATAATCCCGATAGAACCGACCTTTTCCCCTTCAGCGTCTTTTAAAACAGAAATCGATAAATGAACGTCCACGGCCTTTTTATCCGCGCGGTAAACCTTGGTTTGAATGTCCGGAAGAATACCCCTGTGTTTTTTACGGATATCCTGAATTTTACGCCATTCCTTCGGGGGATAAAGTTCTTTCACATGCAAATTAAACAAATCGCCCTTCTCCAATCCGAGAAGCTTTTCCGTATACGGATTCCATGCCACAATTTTGTCATGCTGATTCGCTACGGTAATGACAGCCGCCGTATTTTGAAAAATACTCTGGAACAATTCCTTGGATTCCACAGCTTCTCTTTCACAACGCTTACGCAGTGAAATATCAGAAACAACCACATCACAATATTTCTTCTTTCCTTCGGTGGTAGTTGTCGCGGATAAGGCACACCAGAATGATCGTCCATTTTTTCCCTTAAGCTGAACTTCATATTCGCGGACATACCCCTGGTGGGAAAACAGCGTGTTAAAAGGCCGCGCCTTGCGAGGCTCGGTAAAAAGGTCGGCGACCAGCATCGTCTCCGCTTTACTGGCCGTGCATCCCAGCATATCGAGAAAGGTCTTATTAGCATAAACAATCTTGGCTTTAGGCCCAATAGTACTGCGGAAAACCCCGACTTGCAGAGCTTCAATAAATTTCTCAAAGTTAATTGTTTTCTTAACGGGCATTAACTGTCTTTTTTAAATTTTATGTTTTTAAAGACGGCGACCAAATGAAAAATCCCCATGATTACACCCAATGTAATCATACACACCGTGTAAATAAACGTTCTGTTTTTATGGAACGGCACATGCGCAACTTCGGTAACAATATAATCGATAATAATCAGAGCAAAAAGTACCGTACTGCCCACCATAACGAACAAAAACAATGACAGGAGAAATGAAATCAGAATGACATATCCGTTATAAAGCAGCAAATTTCCTTTGGCAATCTTACTGGCGGCAATCCCTATACGTTCCATTTTTTCTCCATTTTACCATTAAAACAGTTTCTGTAATGCCTTTAAATATTTTTTTTAAATTCCAAACAAATCTCCGGCGATCATTGCGAAATATGACCAACAACGCTGTTATATCGATGTTCGACGGCCGGGATAGCCTCTTTAACTTTGACGATACGGTCTTTTAAATAAGGATGGGATCGTAAAATCAGCGGTCCACCACCACCTTCCGATTCCGCTTCAAGAATTTCCAGGGCTTCCACAGCTCCGTTTGTATCGTATCCGGCCAGATGGCCATATTTGAGACCAAGCTGATCCGCTTCCAATTCATCCTGCCGGCTATAAGCTGAAAAAACAAGACTCATTAACGCACCCGATCCCAGCCGGGCAAGATCATAACCGCGTCCGCCATCATCAATTTGATTAAAGATAATATTACCGATCAAATCGTAACTTAACGCCGCCTGGTATTTTTTAATAACATGTCGCGCCGCGCAATGTCCGATTTCATGGGCTATAACAAAAGCGATTTGATCATCCGAAGGCATTTTATCGAGCAGGCCGGTATAAACATAAACATTCCCGCCAGGAGTTGTAAAAGCATTAATCTGATCACCTTCAATAACAAAGAACTTGTACACATAATCCTGCCGGTCCGAAACCATCGCCACACGCTGACCGATACGATTAACCCGCTCTACATACTTGGAATTTGTGGAAAGAGTATATTTTTTTTCCAGTCCCTGATGAACACTCTGTCCCATCTGGATTTCTTCAGAAGTCGGGATCATGATAAATTCATTTCGTCCCGTTGCCGGATTATAAGATCCGAGACTGGCACACCCCGTCAGAAAAATGCATACCACAATCCCTATGAAAACTTGTCTAACGTTCAAATTTGACAACATCTTCCCACCACTGTCCGCTGTCCCAATTTTTGATCGTTTGCCATAACTGTTTCGCTGTTTTTGTTTTCAGATGATCGGGGGCTTTAACAAAAAATTTCCTGGCCTTTAAATGACCATTATCATAGTATTCTTTAGCCTGTAATAAACATTCCAGAATGTCCGCGTCTCTGGCCACAATACTTTCGTCGCTGTTTTGTTGATCATATTCCGTGCGAAAACTCCGCATCTCTTTTTTTACTTGATCATCCAGCTGTTCGGTCTGATCTTTAAAAACCTTTTCCTCGGCTTTTCTGAAATCAATGTAATGATGTCCCATTTTGTGAAGATCGTTAATACGCGCTTCATGCAGATCATTAAATAAACACATCGCCATAACCTTCATAGGATCAACCTTTTCAAGATGGGCCATGTAATATCCGATAACGGCACAACGAAAACAATGTTCCGCGACACTCTCGGGATCTTTAATACCGGCCACCCACCATCCGCTGCGTTTAATTTTCTTAAGCAGTCCGGCTTCGGCAAAAAGGTTAACGGCATTAAGCGCCGCGTTAGTCTTTGAGCTTTTTTTGGTATTGTTGTTTTTTGATTTCATAACAGAAAATAGCCGTCGCGTGCGCAACGTTAAAGGACAATGTGTTCAACGCCATGGGAATAGAAAATTCCATATCCAGATTCTTTCGGATACCCCCGCGGATTCCCTTTTGTTCAGAACCCATAACCAACGCCATCGGAAATGGAAATTCTGCATTGTAAATAGAGTTATCTTCTCCGACGACACTTCCAACAATCCAGAATCCTTTTTCTTTCGCCTTTTGAATAGCCTGATTCATATTTGAAACCTGCGCAATAGGAACATAATTATCTCCCCCTGAAGCGACACGTAAAACGGATTCCGTTACGGAAACCGAATTATGCGTCGGTAAAATAAGCGCAAATTTGCCGAGGCAGGCCACACTGCGGATAATAGCCCCAAGATTCTGCGGATCGTTCAGGCTGTCCAGAAAAATGGGCACCCTTTTCTTTTTTCTGGCATCATCCAATAGAGCATCACACTCTATATATTCAAAACCATCGACATCAATTAAAACACCTTGCGTATTTGTGTTCCGCGCCATTTTAACAATCTTGGACTTGGGAACATTCAGAACCGGGATACCCCACTGCTTGGCTTTTTTACGGATGCTCGCGACGCCGTCAATGCCTTGCTGAATATAAATTTTTTTAACACTATGCGGATTAGAACGTAGCCGTTCTATCACCGAATTTTTTCCTGAAATTTTCATATCATCCTTATCTTATTCGTGCGTCACAATAGCGTTGCGTTGCGCTACTTCCTTATCGTATTGATTGTCCAGAGCTTCTAAGCCCTCCATATATTCGGCGTATGTTATTTCTTCATTTAAATACTTTCTTTCCAGAACATCTCTCTTTTCTTTATACGCCGTAAAATGCGGGTCCCTCAAAATCGTCTGAGGTTCTTCCATGTAGTCGGTCAATGTTCTTCCTTCATAAGCACAACCGACGAGAGAAATGCCTAATAATAAAACCAGAATATTTTTCATACCCTCCTCCTTTATTTTCGAATGCCCAGGCCTAAATAAACCAAAGGTTTTAAAATGCTCCACCAACCGACCAACGGCTGCATTTTGGTATAACCGAGTTTCTTAGCCGGATAAATCTTTGTGACCGGAGCCTCTTTGAATTTATAATTTAATTTAATCGCTTTGTACAATAAATATGGTTCTAATTCGTATTTATCCAGCCAGCTTTGATGAATATCAATATCCTTGTCATCAAAAATGGAAAGCCGCATGGCACGGAACCCATTTGTCGAGTCCGTCACCTTGCATCCGGTAATCAACGACATCAACATGGGATGCAGGCGTGTGGCAATCTTGCGATAAAACGGCATATCTCCGCCAATGCCATTGGCCGCCTTATAACGAGATCCCTGAACAAAATCATAACCATCTTTAACGATTGGATCAATTAAACGCGGCAACTCTTCGGGATTGTCCTTATCATTCCCTGCCATGATAACCAGAACGTCATAACCGTTCTTTCTCGCATATGTAATAGCCGTCCGTATAGCCGAGCCGACCCCTCGACGCTGTTCGTGACGGATTGTCTGCACCCCGCGGGACGCATAACTCTGAACCATCTCCGTTGTCCCGTCATCGGAACAATCATCGACAATCAGATAATCCACACTATCGGCAGAAACGCATTTTAAAAACCGCTGGATCGCGTTGTTCAATTTTATGTTTTCGTTATACGCGACCGGACAAACCAGGATTTTACTCATAACATTTCAAGCCCGTCTTTTCCAATTTGATAACGGTTACCTTCTGTATCGACCAAGTCATTATCAAGACGTTTTCCGTTTTTAGCGACATATCCAATGACTTTTCCCGGATTCCCAACAACCAGTTCATGCCGTTTTACATCTTTACAAACCACACTGCCCGCTCCGATCATGGCATATTCCCCAATTGTAATACCACACATAATGACCGCATTGGTTCCGATTGTCGCCCCTTTTTTAACGGTTACTTTTTCTAACGTCCAGTTTCCGCCATTATTACTGCGGGGAAAACGATCATTGATAAACGCTATGTTTGATCCGATAAAGACATCGTCTTCAATCGTGATCCCGTCAAAAACAGAAACATAATGCTTAATTGTTACATTATTACCGATGACCGCGCCTTTTTCGACAAAGGTACCGTCACAGATATTACAATTCTTACCGATAATGGCTCCGTTCTGAATATTCGTATTGGCCCAGATACGTGTCCCTTCTCCGATCTGAGCGCCCTCATGAACCATAGCCCGCTCGTGTTTAAAATATCCCATAACGTCTCCTATGATAAACCGACACAGGTTCCATTCTGATTCATTGAATCCTGAATCGCCTGTAATGTTTTTACGACATCGGTTCCTTTTTGGGCATCAGCGATGTCCGGCTGTTTATTCTTTTCAATACAATCGACAAAATATTGTCCCTGATTCTTTAAAGGTTCGCTGGGGGAAATTTTAGGGATAGTGATACTGCCTTCTTTTGAAAGCAGCTGAAACTCTCCATAGGTTTCATAAAATACCGAGGTCTTCTCAACATGTTTATCGTACAGTTTAATCGGGCCGACATTGTCCAGGTCGTCCCAAATCACCATTTTCTTTTCCCCGACGATAGTCATTTGCCGGACTTTTTTAGGGTCCAGCCATGACACGTGCACATGCGCAATAATTTTTTCAGGATACTCCATTGTCGCGAAGGCCAAATCTTCCTGTGACGTATCTAATGATTTTTGTCCGCGCGCGGAAACATTAATCGGCATACTGTTGAATAAATAATTAAAGATGGAAATGTCATGAGGCGCCAAGTCCCACATCGCATTTACATCGTAACGGAACGGTCCTAAATTGGTCCGTGTGGCGTACGCATAATAAATCTTTCCCATTTCTCCGGATTCAATATAGTTCTTAAGCCATGTGATCCCGCTGTTAAACAGAAACACATGCCCGACCATCAGGATTTTCTTTTTCTGTTCAGCCAGCTTTTGTAACTCCAAACATTCTCCCGCCTTTAAAGCCAGCGGTTTTTCACACAACACATGCTTTCCGCACTCCAACGCCTCTTTCGCCATTTGATAATGAAGATCTGTTGGAGAGGCGATACACACCGCATCAATCTGAGGGTTTTTCAGAATATCCTGATATTGTGTTGTAATTTCAATATTAAGAAATGTTTTCTTCAGCGACTGAAGTCGATTTTCATCTAAATCAGCGCACATCAATACTTTAGAATTTGGAAGATGGGAAAATATACGGATATGGTTAGGCCCCCAATGCCCGCAACCGATAATACCAATATTGACCAATGTAAGCTCCTTCTACGTAGATTGACTATTTGAATGAAGATTATAACATAATAATATTATTTATTATACCGATAATCAATTTTATACGGAAGATTTTATTTGGCTTTCCCCCGAACCTTTATAGGGAATTTTCAGGAGTTCCGACACCCATTTTATACAAAAAATGCCATAAATATCCAGAAATGTATGTTTTATGCTTGTTCCAAATCCAAAGGACAGGTAAAATGATAACCATCACAAACGCATAATCTTTATCCATGAAAAAATTCCTGTCATTACATAGTCTTTTAAGCCTGATTTGTCTTCTGTTGGTTGCCAACAACATTAAATATCTCTTTGTGTTTATTATGTCCCGCCAAAAGGTCTTAAATGAAGTTTATTATGAACCGGGGTATCAATTTCACACCTTCCTGCCTCACCTTAAAGGCGTGGAAAAGGCCGGCTATATCACAGACCTTAGTGTTAATCGGGAAAGCAATGATGGGGCTTATCTTCAAGCTCAATATTATCTGGCACCAACAATTTTAGAACTTGAGGATATTAATTACCCTTATTTTATAATCGATTCCAAAAATACGGATTTCATCATCCGCACAATTAAAGAAACAAAAGCCAGAAGACTGGCCAATAATGAGTATGGCCAAGCGCTGATGAAAAGGCCCGCTCCATGATTACGATTGGATATTTCCTGTCATTTTTGCTGGGACGCTTAACACTGGATCGATGTTTAAAAGAAAACGTCCGCCTGCTTCATCCATGCGCGGCCGCACTATTAGCCCTCGTGAGCGGCCTGGGGTTGTCCGCGCTATTAACATTCTTGACTTTTGTTGTTCTGGATTCTTTTCACCGTCCGGTGATTATTCTAGTCAATATTAGTGCAATCATTATCTTTTTATTCTTTAACCGAAACCTTTATATTCAGAAAACCATTATTCCTATCACTGACTGGTTACCGTGGACAAAATTCCGCTGGTTTCATTTTCTTTATATTTTATTAGGAGTTTTTATTGTGGGTGTCGCGTATGTTATTGCCCTCACACATCCCTATGGAGAGTGGGACGCTTGGGCGATCTGGAATTTAAAAACCCGTTTTCTCATTGTCAGTGATTCATGGAATCTTATTTTTACCGATCTCCACTATCATACTCATCCGGATTATCCTTTATTACTCCCTTTTATCAATACCTGGATTTATTGTTTTTCCGCCGATAATCTCCATCCGATTCCAATGGTTACCAACATTATTTTTGTCATCGGATGCGGAGGTTTCTTGTGCTGCACACTTTATCAAATTAGAAAATTTTCTTTTCCCTTTCTCATGGGGTTAATCATGTTCACCACACCATCTTATTTATACCTGGGCACTTTTCAATACGCCGACAGTTTGATCGCGTTCTTTCTTCTCATTAACCTTTATTTCATAACCATGTTCCAGAAAACAAAAGACGCGAGCTGGCTGAACATACTTGGCCTGTCCCTCGGATTAACGGCTTTTGTCAAGAATGAGGGCCTTTTGATGGCGCTTATTCTGATGTTTGTTGTCTCAGTTTATATTTTGATTGATAAAAACAATCGTGTTGGAAAATCAGCGGTCAAACACCTGCTGTTTACATTCTTAATCACCTTTATCCCTGTACTGATCTTTAAAGTGTTTATCGCTCCTCCCAATGACGATATTCTTCCTAACATAAACACATCAAATTTTACCGCAGAACGTTTTCAAATTTTGTATAATGCGGTGATAACGGAAATCTTCCATGAAAAATGGTGTTATATGTGGATTGTTGTCCTGGCTCTGCTGATTTCCAGAATTTGGCGCGCGTTTAATCGGGAAAATATCATCTTGAGTATTTTTTTCATCATCTACAGTTCGGCGATAGTGTGTATTTACGTGCTCAATGGGAAAGCAGATTTATCTTGGTGGCTGGAAACATCGTTAAGCCGCATCCTGTTTTCCCTTCTGCCGGCCCTTGTCTTTTTCGGTGTTCACCTTCATTACTCTAAACAACGGGGTGCTCATGTTTGAAAAAATGATTAAAAACTTTTGTGCGCAAAATCTATTCCCGAAAATTATCATCATTGTTTTTATTCTCCTCATTGCCTTAAATATTTACGGACTTTATGGCGCGCTGAAAGTTGTCCGTCAATATAAGAAAATTGTCGACCAGCAGAATATAGGATTCCGTTTTGCCGGGCTGGATGAATTCATAAAAGGAGAACGCATTATTGGTTTTTACACAGACATGAATTTGTCTCAAGACCGTAATAGTAAAGATCTGGCTCACGCGCAATACATGCTGGCACCGGTGATTGTCGATGATACCAGCGTTGAGTACCGATACGTTTTAATGTTTTGCAAGAATCCCCAGAACGCGTTAAAGAAAATGAAGGAAATCAATGCCGTTCCGGTACGCGGAAATAATCAAGGCGTTGTTTTAACGGAAAGGGTAAATTACCGATGATTTTTGCCGCGATTCCTTACTTAATATCATTCTTATGCGGCTTGGCGTTGGTTCGTCTTATCTTAAAAGAGTATTCGTCGTCTTTATTCCTCAGCGGTGTTTTGGCCGCCGGGACGGGACTGGGAATCAGTTCTCATCTGACGTTTTTAAGTTTCTTGGTTTTTAATCAGCTCAACCGTCCTTTTGTTATTATTATTCATATCGTTGTCCTGGCTGTTCTTGTATTACTGGATTTCATAAACCGAAAAAAACAAAAGATTCCCGTCATAGACATTAATCAACAGCGTGTGTTATCGTTATGGCCGTTAGGACTTTTTCTGTTTCTTTCTATCCCGCTGTGGTATCAATCCAATTTTTACGCTCATGGCGGTTGGGACGCATGGTCGACGTGGAACCTTAAGGCCCGCTTCTTATATTACGGCGGAGAACATTGGCGTGATATGTTCAATCCAATTCTTTGGCGCTCCAGCCCGCATTATCCTCTTTTTCTTCCGCTGATTAATGTTTGGGGGTGGTGTTTTCAGAAGTCTGCCGCCCTTTTGATTCCGACCTTAACATCTTTTATTTTTTCATTATTATCTGTCGGTCTCCTCTTTACCGGACTCAAACGTCTCACGAGATCATATTACAGCCTGATTCCCACTATTTTTCTTTTAACTCTGCCGCTTTTTCACAAACTATCCTACAGTCAGTACAGCGATAATGTTTTAGGATTTTATCTGTTGGCCGGTTTAGTATGCCTTATTTTTTCTGGAACAGAAAAAAATAAAGGCTTTGCCTTTTTGGGCGGACTCTTTTTAGGCTTTTTAAGTTTTGCTAAGAATGAAGGTTTGATCGCGGCTGTTCTGATCGGTGGATGGGCGCTGATTTACTTTCTCTTCTTTACAGAAAAAAACATGCGCTGGATATTATGCAAACATTTATGTATCGGCGCCATTATTGGCGGCCTTCCTACTCTGATTTTCACCTTGTTCTATGCCCCGGATAATATCACTTTCATTAATGCGCTTTCTTCCCCCAACGCGACACTATTGCCGCGTGTCAAAATGATTTTTAGCTTTTATCTTGTCGAAATGACCGCCCCCATCTGGAATCTTTTAGTCCATACGCATATTCTAAAATTCGATATACTAGCTGACCCAAAATGGCGAGGATGGTGGATTGCCCTGGTTATCATTCTTATATTGAACTGGAAACGGGCCTTTGACAAGCGAACCATTATCGTTCCTTTATTCCTGGCAAGTTACATGGCCATCGTAACGTTTTATTATTTTCTGAATGTTTATTTTGAAATCGGCTGGTGGCTGCAGGTGACACTGCACCGGATTCTCTTCGCTATTTTACCAGCGACTTTATTTTGGGGATTTGGATCGTTGTGGCTGGATAAAGAGGGAGATAACTCATAAGCTGAATTATCTCCCGCAGATTATTTAGGCCGCTTAATTTTTAAAACTTTGTAATTCAGTGTGCCGGCCGGAACTTGAATAGCCAACTCTTCTCCCTCGGCATGTCCCAACAAACCTTTTCCGATAGGCGCGAGGATGGAAAGTTTGTTATCTTCGTAGCTGGCTTCTTCCGGGGAAACCATTTGATAAGTGATTTCCTCATCCGTATCTAAATCTTGTAATGTGACAAAAGCACCGATATAGATTTTATCGCCAGGAATATTTTCATCTTCAATAATTTTGACTTTGGACAACTTTGATTCCAAATCGGCAATGCGCGCTTCATTGTACCCCTGTGCTTCTTTGGCCGCGTCATATTCCGCGTTTTCGGATAAGTCCCCTTGTAAACGCGCTTCTTCAATCGCCCTGGAAATCTTTAGCCGTTCAGATTTTAACGCGTCCAGCTCGTCAAAAAGTTTCTGAGAACCTGCGCGCGTCAAATAAACATGATCCATACTGACTCCTTCTTAAAAAACGTCTTCGCGTTTAATCCATATTCTCGAGGGCCTTCATCATAACCGGAACAACTTCCTGGGCCTCTTCTTTGGTTAAACGTCCTAACTTGGCAAAACGCCATTCTTCACTGGCATTTTGATTTTCGCGGGATAATTGTAATTTTTTGGCATTTCCATTGTAGGAAAAAACTCCTACAGAAATACGTGTACCGTCAAATTCTTTAGTTTCTTTGAATGTTTCAACATCGAGTTCTTTATCGTAAGGCATAAGTCCTCCTTAAATGGGTTTTTATTAGGATTAAATCCCCGGGAATCCCGGAAGAGCTCCCTTCATTTTCTGGGCAGCCAGATTCTGTGATGCTTTTATGGCCGCATTTAAACTGCGTAATAAATCGCCTTCAAACCGTTTTTTATTTTCCGGTTTCAGCAATTCTTCATCAATTTCAATAGTTTGAAAATTTTGCGAACCGTTAATTTTAATCTGAATTCCTTTGATAACACTGGACTCCACCTCTGCGGCATCCAATTCTTTT
>JAGQKQ010000179.1 GCA_020430005.1 Candidatus Omnitrophota bacterium | reverse complement strand
TTCAAAAAAAAGGTGTAAAGTTTCAATCTGACACCGATACAGAGGTTATTGCCCATCTGGTGAGTAATCATTATAAGGGCGACCTTTTTTCCGCCGTTCAAAAAGCTATTAAAGAATTAAAAGGGGCCTTTGCCCTGGGGGTAATTTGTTCGGACGATCCGGAAACGTTGATAGCCGCCCGGATAGGTTCGCCATTGGTTATTGGCGTTGGAAAGAATGAAAATTTTATCGCCTCCGATGTTCCCGCTATTATGGAACACACCCGAAAGGTTATTTATTTAAAAGACGGGCAGATGGCCAAGATCCGTAAGGATGGGGTTGATGTTTTTGACTTTAAGGGAAAACCGGCAAAGGTTAAGGTTGATCAGGTAACATTCAAAGTCGATGCGGTCAAGAAACAGGGTTTTGCTCATTTTATGTTGAAGGAAATTCATGAACAGCCCCATGTTGTTGAGGGGATGATCAAAAACCGTGTTAAGAATGACAATGTTTCTCTGGAAGGATTATCATTAACGGACAGCCAGCTAAAGGGTGTCAAAAAGATTATTATTATTGCTTGTGGGACAGCCTATCATGCCGGCCTTGTAGGAAAATACGCGATTGAGAAAATGGCGAGAATTCCGGTGAGTGTTGATGCGGCCAGTGAATTTCGATATAGAGATCCGATTATTGACAAGAAAACATTAATTCTTGCGATCAGCCAGTCAGGTGAAACAGCAGACACATTAGCGGCAGTTAAAGAAGCCAAAAGCAAGGGGGCGAAGGTCGTCTCTGTTGTTAATGCGGTCGGTTCTTCTTTGACGAGAGAATCGGACGGCGTCTTGTATACCCATGCTGGTCCGGAAATCAGCGTGGCTTCAACAAAAGCTTATATTGCGCAGATTACAATGCTTTATCTTTTCGCATTGAAGTTAAGTCATGTTACAGGAAAATCTTCCCCCAAAGAGCGACAGGCGTTAATTAAGGACTTAAAGAAAGTTCCTTCGCTTTATAAGAAAATTTTATCCTCAAAGCAGTCGATTGCCAAAATTGCCAAAAAGAATTCACATTTTGGATGTTTTTTATTTTTAGGACGTAACATTAATTTTCCATCCGCTCTGGAAGGCGCTTTGAAGCTTAAAGAAATTTCTTATATTCCAGCCGAAGGGTATGCCGCCGGCGAAATGAAACACGGACCGATTGCTCTCATTGATGAATATCGTGCCGTTGTTTGTATCAGTCCGCAGTCGGATGTCTATGACAAAATGCTTTGTAATATGGAAGAAATATCCGCGCGTAAAGGAAACATTATGGCCATCGCCACACAGGGCGATAAAAATATTCATAAACACGCTACGGATGTTATTTATGTTCCCCCAATCCATCAACTTTTAACACCTTTATTAATTGCTGTTCCGCTGCAGCTAGTCGCTTATTATATCGCCGTTCAATTGGGTTGCGACGTTGATCAGCCTCGCAATCTTGCCAAATCCGTTACGGTAGAATAATGCTTTACGTTGTCTCTACTCCCATAGGAAATTTAGGCGACATGACCTATCGTGCCGTTGACGTTTTGACATCGGTCGATCTTATCGCTGCGGAGGATACCCGCCATACAAGAATTCTTCTGAATCATTATAATATTAAAACCCCGGTGATCAGTTATCATGAGCATAGCAAACTACGAAAGGCGCGTGAAATTATTGATGCGCTGGAAGCGGGGAAAGATGTTGCTTTAGTTACTGACGCGGGAACACCCTGCATTAGTGACCCGGGTTATAATCTAATCCGTTTGGCTCTTGCTCATGATATTAAAGTAACGGCTATCCCCGGGGCGACGGCTTTTGTTGCGGCGCTAACCCTTTCAGGACTTCCGCAGCATAATTTTATTTTTGAGGGATTCCTTCCGGTTAAAACAGCGGCCCGTAAAAAGAAGTTGGCTCAGTTTAAAGAAGAAGAGAGAACGTTTATTTTTTATGAGTCTCCGCATCGCTTGGTTAAGGCGCTAAAAGATATTCAGGAAGTGCTGGATGATCCGGTTGTTGTTTGTGCGAGGGAACTTACAAAAAAATTTGAAGAGGTTTTAAAAAATAAAGCGAGCGTTCTTGTTGAGCACTTTGAAAATAGCGGGGCCAAAGGTGAATTTGTTATTTTGATTAACTTGGCCGAGAAACCAGAATCCCTGTATCCCTGAAGTTTTCTAGATTTATCCGGAGCTCTGGGTGGCAGGAGCTCATTGTAATGTAACAAACACTTCAATCATTCCTGTCTCTTTATTTCCATCAAAAGACTGCAGGGCTTTTCCCAAAATTTTTCCGAAAGACTTATTGGCATCTCGATCGGCTTTCATGGCATGGCCCGGGATAGAGGATGTTGTCAAAAGATCACCAGCTTGAATGGGTCCGTTTTCTAAAGAGACCTTACATAAAACACGTCCGCTTAAAGCAACAGGAGGTTTTGTACCTTCTTTAAATTGAAATGGTTTCGGTTTGATGTGCAGTTCGGAACCTTCGAAAATAAGGGCCGGGGCCGCTGAAACAATACCGACGACTTTTTTATCGTAAGGTGTATGGCTTTTCATAAAGTGATCGTCCTTGTCGATGTTGATCACAAGAACATCTCCGATTTCAACATTCTCGGACGTTGGAAAAACCTCTGAGATATCTTTTCCTAAAATGTTACCTGTTCCCACATTAACCGGATCGCCTGTAAAAGATCCACCGGACGCGTCGGCTAAAATAAGATTGCCATTATCAATTTTAATGTTTCCGTCAACGTGAAGTTTGCTTTGAGGGGATGCGGTGTTAATTCCAACATTTCCTGTGGCAATAATAAAGGCATTGCTTTCACTAATGGTAACGGGGGTCGCGCTAACGCCCCAGGCAAAGGAGTTGTTTCCTGTTACATTCATATTGCGTCCTGCCGCAAAGCTATAATCACCGGCGGCTGTATTGCTGTTTCCTCCGGGGACCACAGAATATGCTCCGGATGCTGTGTTAGAGTCGCCTCCGCCAATAAAGGAATAATCTCCGCTGGCGGTACTATTGGCGCCGCCGAGAATGGAAGAGAAGGCTCCGCTGGCCGTATTGTTTTGTCCTCCGCCAACAAACGCAAAATTGTTTGATGCGGTGTTGCTTTGTCCACCAAAAACAGTTGCGCCTTCCGCGGAGACGGACTGCTGGTATCCGCCAACAACGGTGCCTGAGCTGGCTGTAACGGAATTTGCGTTTCCTCCGATAATCGTCGCGGGATAATTTATCGAGGAAACATTAATGGTGTTGTTAAGGCCGCCACCGATAGCATCAGCATAACTTAAAACAGAATTTGTTTGTCCTCCTAAAATAATTCCTTCCATAGCGGTAACTGTATTTCCTTGTCCGCCAATGATAGCTGAATAGTTTAGAGATGTCTCGTTGCCTTGCCCGCCATAAATGATATTTCCTCTGGTGTTAGCGGTGTTTTGTTCACCTCCGAATATAGTGGCCCGAATAACAGCAGCAATGCTATTATTTTCGCCGCCACCGATAAAACTATCACTGCCGGCTGTTCCTGATATGGTGTTGGTTTCGCCGCCGCCGATAGCGGACCGAGTATTACCAATAACATTTTCTACTCCGCCACCGCTTGCGGACCAATCTCCTTCCATGCCGTTGCCGCTTCCGCCCAGAATAGAACTATAAGGGGCTGTGGCGATGTGATAAAGTCCACCTGAAATGGTTGTGTAGCTTTCCGAGGCGAAAGGAGCGTTTCCAAAGGCTATGGAGTGTTTTCCAACATTAGAGTCATTCCATAGTGTTGATATAACTTCTCCCGCACGAATGGCAGCGCTATGGGGGTACCAAAAGAAACGAATGCCGCTTCCGGTTGTTGTGAGTGCTGCAACTTCGGGATCTGGCGGTACAGCTAAAGAAGAATATTCACCAATAGCGACAATTCCACCGTCGTCATTAACACCATCATTCATTAAGGTTAGTTTGAAAAATGGATTAGTCGTTCCCAGGCCGACTTTTTTATTGCCGGGAGCGCTGGTATCGGTGAGGTAAACATCATCGCCGATTTTTGTCCAGACGTCACTGTTTTCCAAAGGTCCCCATTCGCCGTCGGCATCGTTCCCGTTACAATAATAAATAAGGGTGTTATCATCTGTATTGGCATAGAGGGTTCCGATGTGGCACTCGTTAGAGGGAGAAATTGCTGATCTTGGAATAACACGAATGCGATCATAGGTCCCCATGACGGAAGTATGATAAGTCCCAACAGACTTATTGGAGGCTACTCCTGCGAGGCATACACCAGCGTCTAGAATAGTGATCAGGAAAAAT
>JAGQKQ010000178.1 GCA_020430005.1 Candidatus Omnitrophota bacterium | reverse complement strand
CCATTTGGTTTCCATGGGCCTATGAAATGTGATATGGAAGATTTAGGAATCGATTATCAAAAGTATGGACATGAACGCTAATGGAAGAACGTATTATTGAATTAGAAAAAAAGGTCAGCTTTCAGGACAATACCATTGAGGAATTAAATCAGGTTGTCATTGAACAGCAAAAGAAAATTGATCAGTTACAGCGGGAACTGCAGCGTCTGAAAGAATTTGTCACCAGTGGTGATCTTGTTCGAAAACTGGAAGATGAAGAACCGCCACCGCATTATTAACCACGCCATCCCCGGTATTTCAAATTATATCAACCGTCCTTTTTATTCGAAGGTTATTCCGTTATAATGTAGATGCTATTTAAAGGGAGTTATGACAGAGAAAACCGTCCAACCTATCCGAAAAGTTCAAAGCCAGGCTGAAATCCACAGCTTAAAGTTTCTTCAATGGGCGGTACGCTACTTACCGCTTTGGCTATTGCGGGGTCTTATGGAAGTCATGTTTGTGCTCGCTTATTATGGGTTAGGCCAGCTTCGCAAAATCGGTTTTAATAATCTCAAACAAGCCTACGGATCTTCTAAAACAGATAAAGAATGCCGCGCGATGACGCGTTCCTGCATAAAAAATATCGGCCGCTCCATGGTGGATATGATCTATTATGCGGAGCATGTTGAGAAGTTTATGGGGAAAGTTCTCATGGAAGGGGAACAGCATCTCGTTGACGCTTTAGAATATAAGCGAGGTGTGATTGCCGTTACGGCCCATATGGGCAATTTTCCCTTGATGTTCCTGGCCCTTGTTCAAAAGGGATACACAGTGAATGTTATCATTCGGCCGATGCGCGATACAAAGTTCAGCAAATTCATGTACAAGATGTGTGCCAGATGGGGCATTAACATGATTCAAACTCTCCCTCGTCGGAAATTTGTCACGGAATCTCTGGCGGCCCTTAACAGAAATGAATTGTTATTTATATTGTCCGATGAAGCCGTTTCGGAAGAAAATGGTGTTCCGGCAGACTTTTTTAACACAAAGGTTTTTCGTACGCCGGGTCCGATGGTTTTTCATGATAAAACGCAATCTCCAATGCTCCCCGTTTTTATTGCGAAAGAAGAGAAGGAAATGTTCAGGATCTATATCCAGCCCCCGGTTAATATTGAAAAGTACTCTTCTAAAGACGAAACTATTCAGAAAAACATCAATACCCTTGCGTATATTATTGAGTCTTTTATATGTCAGTATCCCATACAGTGGGGAGGATGGCTTAATAAACGGTGGGAGCAGAGTCAGAAAGATTAGAACAGCCATGAAAAAGTTTGTGATTCTTATCCCGCCATCCGAGGGAAAGAAAAAGGGTGGTAAGGGAAGTTCGCTTGGCAAAGCATCAAAACATACCGAAGCCATTATTAAGAAACTGAAAGATCCTGATCAGAATTGGGGAAAGGTGCTGGGCGTTAAAGGTAAAGCCCTGGAAGAGGCCGTTCAAAGTAATCGCCAGATCCTTTCTTCATCAACGATGCCGGCGATTGAACGATACACGGGTGTCGTGTATTCGGCGGTGGATTATCCGTCCTTGACGGCCAAAGCAAAAACATTTTTTAATCAGCATGTGCGGATAGTTTCTGCCGTTTTCGGTTTGGTTAAACCGGTAGATCTTATTCCTGATTATAAATTAAAAATCGATAAGCTGGGGACGGACAAATACTGGCAGCCTATTGTTCAGGAAGAATTGAAAGGCGCTTTTATTGTGGACTTGCTTCCCCAAGCGCATCGTAAAGCAGTGAATTATGAAAACGGGATAGCCGTTGATTTTTCTTTTGTTAAGAATGGAAAGAAAATCCCGGCGGGCCATCATGGAAAGCATATAAAAGGACGATTTATCCGTTGGCTTGCCGAACATCAATGTACAGATCCCGATTCATTTAAAAATTTTAAGGAAGATGGAATGCGTTGGAGAGATTCCGAATTTATTAAGACGGTGGGCTAAGCATGATTGAATTTGCGGATATTGATTGGGATAATAATGGTCTTCCTCATTCCCGAAGTTTCAATGACAAATATTTTTGTCAGGAAAACGGTTTGGCTGAATCCTATCATGTATTTTGTGGAGGTAATGAACTTTCATTACGATGGCAGGCTTTGGCCGAAAACTCCACAGGGACATTTACCATTACGGAAACAGGATTTGGATCGGGACTAAACTTTCTCTGCGCATGGCAGCTGTTTCAGGATACGGCACCTTCCGGATGGACATTACGGTATATTTCTATTGACCGCTTTCCTTTAAGGCGGGAGGATTTAAGCCGAGCTTTGAATCTCTGGCCGGAATTGAAAACCTTCAGTGATCAACTTTTATCCCACTATCATCCGACCGATTCAAAAATTGAAACTAGCGTATTTTCTGATAAACGGATTCATTTAACTCTTTTGTTTGATGAAGTGTCGACAGCATTAGCTGATATTTCGAAGGACACCAGAGTTGATGCTTGGTTTTTAGATGGATTCGCGCCGGCGTGTAATCCGTTTATGTGGTCCGCCGATGTTTTTCACAATATGGCTCGTCTCAGTCACAAAGAAACGACCGTCAGTACTTTTACCGTAGCCGGAATAGTTAAACAAGGTCTGCGCAATGCCGGGTTTAAGGTGCAAAAGGCCCCGGGTTTCGGGCGAAAGCGCCATATGCTTAAAGGAATTTTTCAAAATGATTGATTATTTGATTGTCGGACAGGGCATTGCCGGAAGCTTTCTGGCCTGGAATCTGGTGCAACAAAATAAGACCGTTATGGTAATGGATTATCAGCATGATCAATCTTCTTCGATGATCAGTGCCGGAATTATCAATCCAATTACAGGAAAACGATTCGCATTAACACCAGAGTTTGATAAGTTTTATGATTATGCCCGACAGACATATAAGGAATTGGAAGCGGTTTTTGGCGATCAATTTTTTGAAGAAAAACCGATACTGAGATGTTTTAAAACCCAGGATGAAAAAGATCATTGGCAGCGCAAAGAAGACGAAGGTTTTGTTGATCCATATTATCAGGAAGTTTATCCGCCGAATAAATTTGAGAATGAAATGGATGATGCCCTAGGCAGTGTTTTGTTAACACGTTCAGGATTTTGTCATAGTCAGAAACTTCTAATATCTTTTCGGAATTTTCTTAGCGAAAAAAACAGGCTTCGTAACGAAAGAGTATCGTATGACAATTTTGAAATCACAGAGGCGGGCGTAAAGTATCAGGGTGAGACCTATGGTGACGTTATTTTCTGCGAAGGGTATCAGGCCCAGTTTAATCCCTTTTTTGACTGGCTGCCGTTTAACAGCGTTAAAGGCGAAATTATGCGTCTTGAAATGGACGGATATTTAAACAGTCATATTCTGAATAAGGGAAAATGGGCTGTGCCGCTAGGTAACAATCAATGGGCCGCTGGCTCGACCTACATTTGGGATCATCTGGACTGTCAGTCAACCGAGCAGGGAAAGAAGGAAATTCTGGATGGATTGAAATTTATCCGTACGGAAAAGAAAGTCCTCAATCATCAGGCTGCTGTTCGTCCGGTTATGCAAGACCAGCGTCCGGTTTTGGGCCGGCATCCGAAGTTGTCCCGAATTCATATTTTTAACGGTTTGGGATCGAAGGGTTTTTTAATGGCTCCGTATTATGCCCGTCGGATGGAAAAATTTTTGGTCGAGGGCGTTCCCATAGAAGACGACGTGAATATTGACCGTTTTAATGGGATATAAAGGGATTTTTCTCAATCATTTCTGAGAAAATAATTCATTTGACATATGCTGTGGCTTCCATCATACTACATATCAGTAAATAGGGAAAAGTAATCTTGGCCGTAAGGTGAAGTATTGACCTTGCGGCTTTTTTTATAACTTTTTATTGTTTTCTAAATTTTGTTTGAAAGGAGGATTTAATCATGGCAAGTGGAACTGTAAAATGGTTTGATAACCAAAAAGGTTATGGCTTTATTGCGGCAGAGTCGGGCGAAGATGTTTTTGTTCATCATAGTGAGATTCAAGGCGAGGGTTACAAAAGTCTGAATGAAGGTCAAGCGGTGGAATTTGAAATCGCAGCTGGCCCTAAAGGCGCTCAAGCTAAAAATGTTGTAAAAGCATAATTGGATTATGAAAAAGGGCCGTTCCTTAACAGGAGCGGCCCTTTTTTTTGTGATCTGTCGATTGTTTTTTTGTGGTTTTAGGTTGAATAAATATGTTGAGAACAAACGCAATCATAATGAGAAAAAGCGGAGCAATAGAGAAAGCATAGCGGCGAAGGATAAAGAAAATGGAATAAATTCCGATATATAATGTCACCAGA
>JAGQKQ010000177.1 GCA_020430005.1 Candidatus Omnitrophota bacterium | reverse complement strand
ATCATCGTCATCTTCGATATCAAAATTGATCTTTTGCGCGCGTGTTTGATCATGACGTCCTTTCGCTCCATAAACCGTCAGACGGTGTTCGTAGTGTTTATCCTTTTCATAATCCTCCCAGTATATGGGATCATCCATTGTCGAAACATCTCCCCCGAACGTTTTGATGACTGCCCCGGATTCCTTTTCAATAATTTCTAATTCCCACTTTTCGATAAAGTTGCTGTAATTTGAATGAATGTTAAACTCAATGGGGCAATTTTCTTTTTGTTTTTGATCTGTAAGTTTTAAACAACGTGCTGTAACAGATAATCGTGGAACCGGCCTGCCCCGGTCCACATCCATAATCACCTTTGATAAACTCTCATCTATTATTTTTGCGTTCGTATTGACTCCAAAGTTTGCTTTCAACGGAAGCCCCGGACGCACATCAATGATAACAACCTTGGGTGTTGTCAGATAACTTCCCTCCGGCAGAGTCCGCTCATCAAGCCGTAACAGATGACGCCCCGGTTTCATCGCCGGGATACTAAATTTGCCGTCCTTATCCGTTGTGATCACCTTACCGTCTTCGGTCACAATTTTGATAAAACTCAAACCCCGCTCGTCAGCATTATTTTGGATGCCGTCTTCATTACGATCCCAAAACACTTTTCCGATCGCAAGCCCCAAGTCAAATACCGCATCCGGCACAATTTTAACGGTTTGATTGGCTGTATTGGAAATCACCGTGCCTCCGGAAAACCGGGCAAAGGCTCTGTTTGTATAATCCCCCGGAACAACACCGCTTCCAACGACCAATTGATACTTTAATGTTTTCGTCACACCGGCTCCGATCGTCCCCACACTGAATGAGACCGGTCGCTGTCCGCTTGGATCACTGATCTTGACTCCATCAAGAATTGCCTTTCCGGGAATGTATTTAAAACCGGCCGGAATCCGGTCTTCTAAAAAGACATTCGGAGCGCTAACTGCCGAAGGATTTTCAATTGTTACTGTGTAGGTCACAACTTCTCCAACGGTCACATCCGTTTTATTCGCGTCTTTCTCCACCAACAATTGAAGCCCGTTGGAATCCATCGGATGATCCATTTCAATAATGACTCCGGCAACTGTAAATGTTTCACCCTTGGAACCCGTCACAATCGTCCGCCCTGCGGGAAAACTGCCGGCTGTGGACGGATAGGTATATCCCAGGGCCTCAATCGTAAAATAATAATCATTATTCGCTGTTAAAAAGCTGTAAAATCCGTCAGCCCCTGTGATCTGAGGATTTTCATCTGTTGCCGCGATATCTACCCCCGGAACCGCCAGCGCGCCGCCCGTTTTATACAGCGTCACCGTGGCACCTTCAATCAGTTCATTGGTTGATGAATCAAAAACGACCCCGAAAGGATCGGTCAGACTCAACGTGTACTCATCACTCGCCACCCCGTCAACCACAACAACAACCGTGTTTGTGCCGGCAGCTAAAGCCGTTGTCAATGTAATTGAATAATTCCCTGAACCATCCGCTGTCCCGCTGCCGACGGTCTGTAACAATAGATTTCCGGCGGTATCCTTGGCCCGGATACTGACTGACGCTCCCGCCTGCGTTTGGCCCACAATCGTTGGCTTACTGCCTGCAACACGGCTTCCTGACTCTGGCGATGTTACAACCGGAACCTGCGCGCTGCTTGGATTGCTGACTATTGTGAGATTAATTGTCGTCCCGCTGGACGCCCCGACAAACGGCGTCAGGGAATTCACCCCGGCCGCTAACGCTGTTGACACCGCCACTTCAAAATTCCCGTTGGCATCCACGGTTGTTGTCGCCACCGTCGTCCCGTCTTTATCTTTGATATTCACGGTAGAACCCGCTAAACCCGTTCCGATCACCGTCGGGGTTATCCCCACTGTTTTGCCGTCCTGCGGGGCCGTGATTGAGGCCCCCGTCACAAAATTCCAGTTCCCGTTATTATTCCCCGAATCCACACAGCCTGTACACGTAATTGTATTCGTATTGGCGTCCGAATCTTTGACATCCACATTGGTCACCGACTGCGCGCCGTTAGGAAATGTGATATTCCATTTATTCGTGTCTACACTGGAGCGCAGGACAACCGGATTCGATCCTGTACCTGTTAATGTCAGATTCGCGTTGATCGTTTGAGTAGTGCCAGCCGTAAACGTAATGTTTTTCGCGGCTGTCGTTGAGGTTAAATTATAAAACGTGTTGCTTCCGGAAATAACGCTTGTCCCGGAGCCGTTAAGTGTAACGGTTCCATTTTGAGCGCTGAACGTTGCCGTATTAGCAAAATTTCCTCCCAGCGTTATGGCATAGTTGCCGGAGGAATCCACATCCAGCGTCCCCGCGGAATTCGTGAGGTTTCCATTCACAACAACGGCCGCGCTCAACAAAAGCGTCCCCGCGCCGGAATGGGTAAGATGATAAAAATGATCACCCGCGCCTGTTCCACCGGAAGCCAGGACTTGAATCCCGGACGCTTTCGTAAAATTAACTGTTCCGCTTTGTGATGTAAATGTTCCTCCCGTTTTTGTCCAGTTGCCGTCAATGTTGATTTGATAATTGCTTCCTGAAGTGTCCAATGTTCCTGCCGATAACCTTAAATCTCCATCCCACACATCAGAATCATCCAGCGTCAACGCCCCGCCTAACGTCACTGTTCCCGAAAAACTTGCCGATATTTCCAATTCTCCAACCGCCAGCACCCCTCCAGTATTAATACTGTGCGCCGTCGCGTTAATCAGCGCTTTATCCGCGGCGTCATCCGGATACCCGTCATCTCCGGCAGAACCATCCCCGATATCCCAGTTTCCCTGATCCGACCACGTAGACGCGTCCGATGAACCCGTCCAGGTATAAATATTACTGCCGCCAAAAACGGCGGAACTGTAACCGTCTCCCGATCCTCCGGTAAACGTTACAGGCGAAGCCGGTAAATTAATGGTTTTAGAACCCGTGTCACTTGCCGCCACCGTTCCGGCGTTATCAATCTCCAGATCAAGGTTATCAGATCCTACCTCCGTAAATGTCGTAAACGACAAATCACTGATAGTAATACTGTCTCCGTTCACAAAATCGGCACTTACCGCAACAACCAGGGTCTTGCCAGCATCTTCATAAGTCACCGTTCCCGATACCTTTCCCGAAGCCGCGCCGCCGATAGTTGCCGTGGTATCGCCCGTATCCCAGACCATCCCCAGAGCGGATGGAATCGTCACCCGGATATCATCCGTTGTGTTAATTCCGGACCCGGCCAGACCGACCTCTTGTGAAATGGTTATCGTGCTTATGGCTGTCGCCGAGTCATCGACCGAGAAGGTTTGCGTCGAACTCGCAATTGTCACCACATCCGCGGTCGCGCCAAGAGAAGAGCTGTAACCGTCCCCTGAGCCGCCTGTGTAATTCAAGGCATAGGCAACCTCAGACCAACACATCAAACTTAAGGCCATAAGAAAGAGTATAATTAATTTTTTGCTAAATCTTATTAACATTATTTATAAAATGGTGGATATTAAAAACGTGTAAAATGGTTTAAAAATTGTCAATATGCATTGTAAATTAACATTCATAGTCTAGATTTCTTCAACCGAATCAGTGTTCTGCGCATGGGAAAACCAACAAAGTGCTGTTACTCTCCAAAGTCTTGACCAATCTCCAGGCATAACATATACTATAATCAAACATTAAGGAGGTCATCATAATGCATAAACACAATTTTACTATTATCATTGAAAAAGATCCTGATGGAACACTCATAGCTTCCGTTCCAAATTTAAAAGGCTGCCACACTCAGGCTAAAACACTACCCATTCTTATGTCCCGCATCAAAGAAGCCATTGAACTTTGCCTTGAAGTCGGAAAAGAAAATCTTTCATCATCAAAATTTGTCGGCTTACAAGAAATAGAGGTTTCTATTTGAAAAAACTTAAACCCGTTAAATCTTCGCAACTGATCCGTCAGCTCAAGAAAGCTGGATTTAAAAAAATTCGTCAAAAAGGAAGCCATATTTTTTTTCGTCATGATGACGGAAGGACCACTGTTGTCCCTCACCATAAAGGTGAAGAAATTTCTAAAGGCCTTTTGCATAAAATTCTCTCCGATACTGAATTAACACCCAGCGATATTTTTTGACGCTTAACTCCCCCTTTTTATCGAAACAATTTTCTCAGAATTTTCCTCCGTAACTCAACCGAATTGGCATTCTGCGCATGGGCAAACCAACAGCGTATGGACGCATGCATTTCTGTTGTTAAGGTAAGAGTGCTTGCTTGCTTGCTTGCTTGCTTGCTTGCTTGCTTGCTTGCTTGCTTGCTTGCTTGCTTGCT
>JAGQKQ010000176.1 GCA_020430005.1 Candidatus Omnitrophota bacterium | reverse complement strand
GGACGTGTAACGAACCCCATTAAGGGGTTCGTTACACGTCCCCGACTATATTAATCTGCTGCTGATATTGCGGGACGATGACTTCAAATCCTTTTTCAGTCCGCAGTGTTTCCGCGAAACGTTCGGCTGTTTTTTCTTCCGAATGGACAATAAAAATTTTTTCAGGTTTACTGGACATATGTCCGATCCATTCCAGCAATTCTTCTTTATCCGCATGACCTGAAAAACCGTTAATCACTTCAATACGGGCCTTCACCGGATAGGTTTCCCCTAAAATCCGCACCCGTTCCGGCTTTTCCAGAATCTGCCGGCCCAGCGTTCCATAAGCCTGATATCCGACAAACAGAATTGTGTTTTCCGGACGGGAAATATGTTTAACCAAATGATGCTTAATCCGCCCGCCAGTACACATACCCGAACCGGCCATAATAATGACCGGCTCTTTCACGTCATTGATGGCCTTGGAATCTTCCACGCTTTTGGTCATTCTTAAAAACGAAGAATCAAAAAGGGATTGATGCTGACGTAAAATTGCCAAACTTTCCTCATCATAAAAATCCACGGACTTGGTAAAGACACGCGTTACATCCGCCGCCATCGGACTATCGACAAACGTCTTCAACGGCGGAATATCGCCGTCACGGACCAACTGATTAAGATAATACAATATTTCCTGTACACGTTCAATGGCGAACGCCGGAATAATGACATTGCCGCCTCTGTCTTTTGTTTCATTAATCACATTCCGAAGTTTTTCCAAAGACACATCCTTATGCTCATGCACACGGTCACCGTAAGTCGCCTCCATTACAACATAATCGGCCCTGTCAAACAGATGCGGATCATCCAGAATCGGCCTGTTATTGCGGCCAATATCACCAGAAAATACACACACCTTTTCCATTCCGCCTTCTTTAAAACGGATTTCTATCATAGCCGAACCCAGAATATGTCCGGCGTCATAAAAGACTGCTTTCAAATCATCCAAAAGAGGCAATTCCTGGTTATAGCGGACATGTTTGAACAAAGAAAAAACCTTTTCCACATCTTCCGCCGTGTATAACGGCACTTCCGGATGTTTTCCTTTTCGTCCTTCACGTTTATGACGCTTCTTTTTATTCTCGGCGTCCGACTTCTGCAACTTCGCCGAATCCAATAAAGAAATCGTAGTAATGTCCGCCGTTGGCAACGTACAATAAATCGGTCCGTGAAATCCTTCCCGGACAAGCTTGGGCAAATAGCCGCAATGATCAATATGCGCGTGGGTTAAAAGGACCGCGTCAATACCGGCGGGATTGACCGGAAAATCATCCCAATTCCGATACTGGAAATCACGCTCCTGAAAAAGGCCGCAATCAATAAGAAACTTTTTTCCATTATATTCAATAAGAAAACGCGATCCGGTCACATTCCGCGCCGCGCCTAAGAAAGTAATATTCATAACTTCTTTTCCCCTTGTCCAGCCAGAAAGTATAATTCACGGAAAACATTGCGGATATTTCCGCTGTGTTTCTTGAATAAGATCCGTCCGGCCTGTTGAAGATGACCATCTGTTTGACCCGTTAATTCTTCAAGACAATCCTGCAAAACAGCGGAACTTGTTGTGCATTCTTTAATAACCGGCAGATAATCCCGGCGATGGCAGGCAATAATCAATCCGCCACCTTTTTTACTAAAATGTTTTATCAGCATCCACTGCCACCGGGGCAGCCAGTCCGCCCCATCAATGAACACCATCGTTTTTACCGAACAATTCCGACAGACATACCCTAATTGTGCCCAGGAAAAATTTCTTTGATCAGAATTCACAAAGATACAGCGCACATCATAACCGTTATTTTTAAAATCCCTGCTTAACGCTTCAAGCAGTGTTGTTTTTCCGGAACCGTACGGGCCGACAATAGCCCCGCGATAAGAAGACTGCTTTAAACGCTCCTTCATATCGGCTAAACTATCGTCCCGAAAACGGTAAGCCAGCTTATCAATACGGTGCGCGGCAAACGGATTGTCTTTAGGTCTTATCATAGTCTTGTCCCAATAAAATTTCTTCTCCTGTTGGAGAAACCGTAATTTCCTGACGGGCGCATTCATCAGACGGATTCGCGACACATTCAATCGCCCAGATAACCGAAATCAATTTTCCGGAAAAAGTATACGGCCCGGCGGGAATTGAAAAATGAAAATCGGCTTCTCCGCGTTGTTTGGGAGGAACACTCACCGAGCCTACAATGCTTAAATCCTCAGTGCCCCGGCCTCGGGTATACCAGAACAGACGGACCGCTATGTCTTTCGGCTCTTTATCCAACACCCAATGAACGCTCCCTTTAATTTCATCGTTCGGCTTAAAGGAAAGCTGTCTTAAATTAATAAAAATTTCACTCATGAATTATTGTCTTTCGTCTTTAGTACGGTAATATCATAATTTCGTATTCTTCATTAATATCCGGCCACTTCCGGATTTTTCCGTTCACTTTAATCAGCCACAGAATTTTATTATTCTGACTTTTCCATGTGTGCATGGAAACCCGGGGAATCTTGATGGCACATGTCCCCATCGATGGAATATTGCCGTGGGGATATTCCGCCATCACCTGCTGATGAAACACGGCCCGGTCAGTATAAGTATCGGTCCCGCGGCGATACGTCGCCTCTTCCTGTCCGATCAAAGTAATCGTAAACGATTCGATTTTCTGGACCTGTCCGCGCATTTTCCAGTTCAGATTTAACGATCCGCCTAATCGGGCATGTTTGGAGCTGGCTTGTAATACCGGACGCGGATTAAACAAACTTAAAAAACTGTGGCCAAACGCAAAAGTTATAATAACGGCAAAAAAACCGAAAACACCTTTAAACCATACCGGAGCGTCCTGCTTGAATAAAATCAGCACAACGCCATCCCAAATAATGGTAAAAATGAATAACCCGATAAATTTTGCCACCGGCCCCCCGTAACGACAGCGCAAGACAACAGGTCCCGGTGTGAGTTTCGGTTTGGGCAGGGTTTTAGTCGCCACTTCGCCCTTATCCATTTTAAAAAAAGGACTAAAGACCAAGGCGCCGCCAACGGCCGCAAAGATGGCCCCGAAAATAAAAGTAAACAGATACACCCATGACAGTTTGACCGAAAGGACTGCTTCATTTGGATTCCAGGGGTTGACATACGCGTCGTGCAGACTGCCGACCGGAGCGGAATCAACCTTTTTTCGATGGCCCTTTTCCCCGCTGGTAGACATAATTTGAAAATCATACGTTTTGGAATGATACACCTGTCCTTCATATGTATAACGAAAATGGACATCCGCTTTGTAGGTGTTGCCGTCTGAATCGTAATTGGTTTTTAACTGGCTGTGCGTGACTTCCGCCGGAGCTCTGTCCCAGCCCATCGCGAGAACAGATTTAACAACCGGAACAATGGAAAGAAACACCATCACGCCCACGCCGGCCACAAAAAACGGCAGGCCGAAAAAGAAAACACCGAGCGTTGTCCCTTTGGCGAATTCTGTTTTCGGACGGATCTTTTTTGAAAAGCCGGATTTAACCCCGAGAAAAGACGTGTACAATCCCCACAATCCAATCAGCACAAAACTTAAAGGGAATAAAAGAATAACATACATCCACGAGCTGGACGACCCGGACTGCACGTCTTTATGAATGCTTCCGGCAAACATCACGGTCATAAAACCGCTAAAGACAGTCCAGATAACAAAAAATAAACCGCTGAAGATATTCATAAAAATAATTATACGGCACTTTTAGGCATGAGCGTAGAAAAAATTCCCCTTTTACAAATAAATACATGATTTGTTTTTACATCCTCCGCCTGCTCTCTTATAATAAATAAAATCTTCGTCTCAAACTCAAGGAGCTTCTTTATGCCTACAACCCGGTATTTCGTGATTTTTGTCGTTTCGTTGTTTTGTATTGCCCTGGAATTGTTTCTTACCCGTATTCTTAATCTCAAAGCCTGGAACCATGTGGTCTATATTGTTATCCCTTTTTCTATTCTCGGATACGGTATCGGCGCCAATCTTTTTCTGATATTTAAGAAAAAATTCGAACATGTCAAAGAAGATCATGTTCTGGCTGCCGCCATGATGACCTTGGCGGCAACGTGTGTGATCAGCACGATGAGTATTATTTATATGCCCGTGTATGTGGACTACCTTCTCACCCTTTTCCAGGGAGTTAGATCTATTCTGATGCTGCTGGCCTGTTATACCATGTTTATGGTACCGTTTATTTTTGTCGGATTTATTGTTGTGTATCTCTTCAGCCGGCATACGGCCGGCGCGTCAAAATTATATTTCTTCGATCTGATCGGCGCGGGATTAGGCGCCTTTCTCTTTTTCCCG
>JAGQKQ010000175.1 GCA_020430005.1 Candidatus Omnitrophota bacterium | reverse complement strand
TTTCACCATTTCGACCGGCGGCGTTTTAAATGTTAATTAATCTTTCCAAAAAAGCCTGCCTTAAAAAATTGTCCTTTTTAAAAAATACGAATCTCTGCTATACATTAATTATTTTTGTAAGTATAATAATTTAAATAATAAGGAAAAGTGCGGAGTTTGCATGACATATTTCAATGTTAAAAAATTTGCAGTAACAGCTTTAACAGCCATCTTGGTTACTGCTTTTTCTCATGTGTATGTTTGGGCTCAGGAGCAGAGTTATGCTTCCGAAAAAGTAACGAGCATGCGTTGTGACACATTTACGTTTGACGGAACAGGTTCTTACGATCCGGATAGCTCCAAAATTGATTTCCTGTGGGATTTCGGTGATGGAAATTCGAGTACTGAACCCCTTGTTGAACACACCTACCTTAAGGCTGGCGAGTATCAGGCCGTTTTAACCGTAACGGATAACACCGGTTCCGAATGCAGCACATCTTCCCGTACGCAAATGGTCCGAGTCAATATTCCCCCGAAAGCGGAATTTCTAGCCCCTGCGGAAGCCTGCGCGAATGAGCCTGTCAATTTTGATGGAAGCCGCAGTTCTGATGATGTAAGTAAGGAATTGAATTTTATCTGGAACTTTGGTGATGGTTCGACGCAGAAGGGAAAAGCGAAAGACCGTGTTTCCAATACCTATCAAAGCGGTGGAGATTACAAGGTTTCGCTAACAGTTACTGATGGTTCTGATACGGTATGTAGCAGTAACAAGGTGGAGAAAATTATTCATGTTAATGAACCGCCGCGGGCCGAAGCCGGTGAGGATACTCTTCTGAAATGTGTCAGTTCGGAAGATGACATGATTGTAAGTTTCGACGCTTCCGCGACGATGGATGTTAACAATGATTCTCTTCATTATACATGGTACTTCGGTGACGGCACGATGGAGAGCGGCGTGAAAGTGAACCATCGCTACGCCGAGCTTGGCCAGTATGATGCCAAACTGTTGGTTAAAGATTCTTCTCAGCTTTCCTGTGGGACCAATGTTGATTTCGTCCGAGTTCGTTTAAGCGAAGCGCCGAAAGCCGACGCGGGAGAAGATGCTTTTGTTTGTTCCGGCGATGAAATTGTTTTTGACGGTACAAAATCTTATGCCGCGACAAAAGGAACCCTGTCGGCGCAATGGCACTTTGGAGACGGGTCTAATGCTAACGGTTTGACGGCCAAGCACCGGTATCGTCAGCCGGGTAAATATGTTGCGACGTTAGCCGTTAAAAGCGAATTAAACGCAATGTGTCCGGAATCCAAAGATACGAAAACAGTTGTTGTCAATTCACCGCCGGTTGTCGAAATGACATCGGTAGAAAAGACGTGTGTTGGCAAACTGATTGAGTTTGAAGCCGGGGCGCATGATCCGGATAATGATGCGTTAGAATATTATTGGAGTTTTGGTGACGGAACGATTCTTCGTTCCGGTTCCAAAGTTTCGCATGCGTATAAAGAAGGCGGAAAGTTTCGTGTAACTGTTATTGTGGATGACAGTCAGGGCACAGCCTGTTCCACAGCAACGGCAACAACAACAGTTGTTGTTAACGCGCCGCCTATTGCTGATGCGGGAACTAATCTGACGTGCTGTGTTGAAAAGAGTGCGCAGTTTGACGCGTCCAATTCGACCGATTCTGATGGTGACCCATTGACATATAGCTGGGATTTCGGTGACGGAACAAAGGCCGGTGGAAAAGTGGTCAATCACGCGTATAAGACGGGCGGGTCGTACAATGTCCGTCTGGTTGTGGATGATAACTCCGGAACGGCTTGCAGTAGCGATTCAGCCGGTTTTGTAGCCGATGTTAATGCCGGACCGGTTCCGGTTATGGATATCCGCTAAAAATTTAAGAATAAGAAAAGGGCTTTTTCCTTAAACGGAAAAAGTCCTTTTTTATTAACGTAGAAATATGTTAGTATGGTACCTATGTTAAATCATAAAGTTAAAATTACAGAATTTGCCAGGAAAGAATGCGGGTTTGATGACTGCCGAATAACGGATCCTTTTGTCGAAGATCCGGTACAGCATTACCGCGAATGGATAGAGAATAATTATCACGGGGATATGACCTATCTGGCGAATCATTTGCCCTTTAAAGCCAATCCGGAGCATTTACTGGAAGGGGTAAAGTCCGCCATTGTTGTGATCAAAAATTACAAGAATACCACGGAGACTAAACTGACACAAAAATTTAAAATCGCACGGTACGCTGTGGGCAAAGATTATCATCAGGTTATGAAAGAACATTTAGAGAAACTGGCAGAGTATATAAATCAGCTGGATTCTTCCGCCAAAACATACTGTGCTATTGACAGCCGGCCGGTCGCTGAGCGGGGGCTTGCTTTAAATGCCGGAATAGGATTTCTTGGAAAAAATACCATGGTGATTAAGCCGGGTATAGGATCTTATTTTTTTATTGGTGTTGTTTTAACAACGTTGGAATTGCCTTTCGATGAATCCATGGTATGGGATTGCGGACAGTGCCGGTTGTGTCTGGATACTTGTCCTACAAATGCCTTGCTTGATAATTATCAGATGGATGCGAAGAACTGCATCAGTTACATGACGATTGAACAAAAAGAGGTGCTGTCAGACGAACAGCTCGAAAAGACGCAAGGATGGATGTTCGGTTGTGATCTTTGCCAGGAGGTTTGTCCCTACAATAAAAGTCCGAAAATTCCTTTAACGGACTGGAAAGAATTTCTTCCCACGGAAGGGGTCGGGTTTAATTTTTTTGATACTATTCCGGAAGAAAAAGATATCCCTAAAAGTACACCGCTTTACCGTTCACGCAAACGCCTTATCCCTAATGTGATTAAGGCCCATTCCAAAATTAAAGGATAACAGAATTACCACTCTAATTTCTGAGGGGACGCTTCTTCTTTTGGCGGAGGAGGGGGTGGTTCCATTTTTTCAAAAACAGTCTGTGCTTGTCTGGCCGCGTTCCGTACAATTTCGGGAAGGGCCGGATGAATGTAGATCATATTGAGCAGATCATCCAGTGTGCCGTCTTTGTTCATAAAGGCAATCAGCATGTGGATCATGTTGGATGCTTCATCGCCGATGATGTGCGCACCTAATATGCGGCGGGTTTTACTGTCGAGCAGGATTTTACAAAAACCATGGTCCGACATTAAGGCCATGCCCATAGCGCTTTTGGCATATGCGTTTATACCAACAACATACTTCACGCCTTCCGTTTTTAATTCATCTTCTGTTTTTCCAACACCGGCAACCTGTGGGCTGCTGAACACCGCGTGGGGAACGGGAGGGTACTGGATGGGTTCGTCGCTTTTTTCCAGAAAGACCGTTCGGAATAAATATTCTCCTTCAAAGTTAACGCTGTGACGGAAGAAATAATTGCCGACACAATCGCCCATGGCATAAATGCCTTTGACGTCCGTCTGGAGACAGTCATCGACCTGAACAAGATTCTTTTTGTCCAGTTTTATATCAGTATTCTCGAGCTTTAAAGTATCCGCGTTTGAAACAACCCCGGTGGCAATCAATAGCGCATCGGCTTCAATTTTGTATTGTTCATCATTTTCACTAGTATAGGTAACGGTAAACATTTCATCTTTATAGTCGACCTTTGTGGGGACGGCACCCATATAAACATTATATTTTGTTGAAAAAACACGGGTAAATTCACCAGCCACATCAGAATCTTCTCCCCGCAAGAAACGGCTGCGGACAAGAAAATGAACCTCACTTCCGAGCGCGCCATAGGCGTGTCCCAATTCTACTGCGATGTAACCGGCTCCGATAACAATCAATTTTTTAGGAAGCTTTGTATTACGCAGGGCTTCGGTGCTGGTCATGTAAGGAGTGCCTTTTAGACCCTCGATGTTTGGAATATGCGGGCGGGCCCCAACGGCAATAAAAATTTTATCGGCCGTAATTTCTTCACCGCCGACATGAACAACTTTATTTGAAATAAAATGCGCGGGAGCATGATAATAATCGATATTCGGGTTCTTTGCGTAACCGGCGCTAATAGAATCTGAATCATGATCAACTGTAGAAGAGATTCGGGAAACCAGTTTTTCAAAATTTACAGAAAAAACCGGATCATTATGGATATCAAATTTCTTTGCGTGTCGGATTTCATCGGCCACATCGGCCGGATGGATGAGCATTTTAGAAGGAATACAGCCGCGGTTTAAACATGTGCCGCCCAGACGATCTTTTTCAATGCAGGCGACTTTTAATCCGAGTCGTGCGGCTGGTGAAGTAATTTTAGCGCCGCCGCCGGAACCGATAACAATAACGTCGTATTTTTTCATGAGGGGGACTCCATTAGCAATAATCTGTTTTTACTTATCGCTTATTTTATCAACAA
>JAGQKQ010000174.1 GCA_020430005.1 Candidatus Omnitrophota bacterium | reverse complement strand
CTGAAAACCATTTAGAACAGCAGTCTATTTTTATCGGCGGGGAGACCATTAAGGTTCGCGTTCCGCAGGAAGGTTCGGTTGTTAAGGTTGTAAGGGGTGAGAAAGAATACGCGTCTCTGGAGCCCGCGCGTTATAATTCTGATACAGAATTCACAGATGTTATCTTGCCGTCCGGCGAGTATAAGGTGGTTCGTGTTGAAAATGGGAAGGTGTCCGGTCGTCAGGATATTAAAATCGGAGACGACTATTTATTTTTTGTGGCGATGGGGGACGCGAAGATGGGATACACAACGACGACGGGAAATATAGAACCGGCCCAGCCGGATGATAGTTTCCGAGATGGTTTTTACAATGAGGGACGCCTTGCTTATTATTTGCAAGGGAAGATCAAAGGAAAATATTTGATCACATCAAGTTTCGATAGCGACCGTGAAGAAGATGATTTATTTAAAACGCTGGAACAGGAAAAGTATTATCCGGTTTATGGAGATGCGTCGAGCATTGATTATAAAGCAACAGACACACAAGGAAAATTATATTTACTCATCCAGTGGGATCAGAATGAAGCGTTGTGGGGAAATTACCAAACGGCGTTGAATGATACTGAGTTGGCGCAGTTTAACCGGACCTTGTATGGCGGTCGGGTGAAAGTAAAGAGTTTATCCGAGACAAAAGACGGTGAGGCGCGCACACAGGTTGTTGTCTTTGGCGCAGAGGCGCGCCAGCTCAGCGCGCATAATGAATTTTTAGCCACCGGCGGATCATTATTTTATGTGAAGCATAAAGATGTCATTGCAGGCTCCGAGCAGGTGAGAGTGGAAGTGCGTGATGACATTACGGGGCTGGTGATTAGTCGTCATGACATGGTCAATAATCGGGATTATCAATTTGATTATGACGCGGGACGTATGGTGTTTTATCGTCCGGTGGAATCGGTTGTGGATAGTTCGTCGATTATCAGCAATGCCTTACTTAACGGAAATCCCGTTTATGTTGTTGTTGACTATCAGTATGAGGTTCAGGATAAATTAACAAATGCCACAGCGGGAGCGCGTGTGGAACAGGCACTCAATGATTACCTGCGTGTCGGCGGAACATATGTCGAGGAAAGTCAGGCGAATGAAGATTACACATTACGAGGAGTTGATGTAGAGCTAAGTAATCAAAGCGCGGGACAGAGTCAAGGTGATTTTGAAGGACGCTTAAGATTAGAATATGCCGAAAGTGAGTCGGAGGCGCAGGGGAATTTTATCTCGACAGACGGGGGGATTTCGTTTACAGAGTTGTCCACACAAGATGACAGTGGCGGCGCGGCCTACAGTATTGAAGGAGATGTGCGTTTGTTTAACCGCGCGGGACTTCGCGGGTATTACAAATGGATTGACAAAGAATTTTCAACGTCATCAATCAGTTCTCAACAAGGCAAAGAAATGTTTGGTGTCAGCGGTGTTTATGATTTGAGTTCGCGAACGCAGGTGAGAGCTGGTTTTGATGTGCAGAATTTACTGGACCAGGGAAATCTTCAAACACAGCTTCAGGTGGGAGCTGAAAAATCAACGACGACGTATTTGCAAGTTATGCATCAGATTCGTAAATTAAAATTAACAGGAGAATATCGTCGGCAGGAAGTGGAACAGGAAGACGCAAGGTTTGAGTCGGAAAATAATCAAGAGAGTGATACGGTTGCTCTCCGCGCGGATTATGCCGTGAATGAAAAACTGGATGTGTCTTTACAACAGCAGGTCGGTGATGATAATACACAAACAACATTGGGCGCAGAGTATCGTCCTAACGAACAATTGGCTTTGCGTGTGAGTGAAACGGTTGGCTCTGACGGAACGGCGACACAATTAGGAATTACAAACCGTATTAATGATCGTGTTGATATTTCAGGAGATTACACGTTAACAAATACATCAGAAAAAGGAGTGGGGCAGGTGGCGTCACTGAGCGCGAGCGCTGAGGTGGATGAAAAAACCAAGGCTACTGCGACAGTCGCCGGGAGTAGTGATCATACAAGTACAATGAGTTTTGGAACCGAGCGAAAGATGAGCGAGGACTTAACGGTTAAAACAGACCGTAGTTTTGTGCAATCAAAAGATCAAACAACTACGGGAGAAAATTTTAGTTTAGTAAAGAACTATAAAAATCAACAATGGGAAGGCCGTTTTGGTCAGCAGGTATCGAATCAAGAGGATCAAACGTCCGAAGCAAATATTTATGGCCTGAGCGGAAATGTTAACGACTGGCTGAGTTTGACAGGAAATTATGAACGTGGTGTTGTCCAGCATCATAGTGGAGAACAATCAGATCGTCAGGCGATTGCACTGGGCGTGGGGATGGTGCATCAGGATAAAGTAAGTGGCGAAACTTTAGTTAAGTCTTCCACCAAAGTGGAAATGCGCTTTGATGACGGGTCAAATGATATACGTCAAAGTTTCCTTTATCAATTGGTGGAAGGGAAAGTGAGTGAGGATATCACCGTTTATGCGAAAGCGGAGTTGTCCAAAACACGTAATACAACGACTGAGGCTGTATTGGAACGCTACAAAGAACTGGAAATCGGAGGGGCTTATCGGCCTGTGGCGCATGACCGATTAAATGTGCTGGGAAGTTACACCTATTTAAGCGAGCAATCCCCGGGATCTCAAACGGACAATGCCGATATTGAAGAAGAACGGGCGCATGTTTTGGCGGGTGAATTGATTTATGATCTTAGCGACCGCTGGCAAGTGGCCGAGAAGTTTGCCTATCGGATGGGTGATGAAAAAGTCAGCGGTTTTGGTTTTACAAAGACGGAGACCTGGCTGCAGGCGCATCGCCTGGCTTATAAGATTGATGAGCGCTGGAAGCTGGCGGGAGAATATAGACGCTTAACACAGCGTGAAGCCGAAGATGTGAATCAGGGATTTTTGATTGAGGGGATAATGCGGATTGATGATTCCACGGAGGCGGGAGTAGGTTATAACTTTACAGATTTTAATGATGACCTGACTGATCTGGATTATACGTCGCAGGGACCATATGTTCGTGTGACAGGAGCTTTTTATGATCAAACGCTGGATGAAATCCGCCGGGCTAAATTAAAGATCGAGCAAGGAGAATCCGCCAGAAAACTAAAGAAAGAAAAAGAACGGCATATTGAAGAGTTAAATCAAAAGATTAAAGAATTAAGAGCGGAGGCGAGAGATTTTGATAAATCCGGTAATTCTGTTCTCGCGAAATCAAAGCGGAAAGAAGCCAAAGATTTGCTTAAAGAGTGCAGGCAGGCCAAAAAATATTTAAAGCTTATTAATAAGGATGTTCAACGGGAAGAGGAGCGAGAGGCTGAGCCGGAGTTTTTAAAGGAGGCCCGTAAATTACAAGCAGAAGGAACAGAATTATTTGAACAGGGCCGGTATGTTCAGGCGGAAGAGAAATTTAAAGCGTTATTGACATTACAGGAAAAAGTTTTGGCTGAACGCGCGCAAAGAGAAAAGCAAAGACAGCAAGAAGAAAAACTGAAAGCTCAACAGATTAAAAAAGAACGTGAAGAATTAAGACAAATATATAAAGAAGCACTCAGATTATATCGTCGAAAAGAGTATGAGCAGGCGCAAAGTCAATTTAAAGAAATTCATGTGAAGGCCCCTGATTATAAAGGAACGCGGCGCTACTTGAAGAGGATAGAAGAAAAACTAAAACAACAAGAGTAGGTGGTCGCCAAGAGTTTATATTATATGTCCATACAGTATTTTCAAAATATGCGCTAATTCGTGATCCAGTCTGTGAGCTATAGCCTTTTTTGATGTAAAATATGAACCTTTTTTGATAGAATGGGATATATGAAAAATCAGTCAACAAGCTATACACTTGGATATTTATTCGGGTTTTGGATGGTGAAATTAATTATCAAGCTGTTTGTGGTGACCGTGCGGACTATTTTATCGGTTATCGCATTTTTATTGGGCTTTCGAGCTCCTAAGAAGGAGCCCATCGGGTTTCACGCTAATCGGTAATTTCCCACAGAGCGATTATTTTACTCCTCAAAAGGGTCTTTTTATGGTATAATACTGTTCTAATAATGAGACATATTATTTAATGATGAAAGTGATGTCATCAAAGAAAATTTAATTTACTCATTATTCTTATTTTATCCTTTCCCGCAATGGCAGTTATCTCTCCTGCTTAAATCTCTTCAAAAAAAAATAAAAAAAATTGGCGAAAAACGGCATGTTTCCACCATTAGTATAAAAGGGGGGCATGCGATATGGTAAAAGTCACAACCACTATTCAAGACGCACTTAAGGAGGAAATGGCCAGTGATTCTTGGCCTGAACTCAGGCTAGATTGCTGTAAGTTTGCGTTGTCCAGAATGAGTTCCATGAAATG
>JAGQKQ010000173.1 GCA_020430005.1 Candidatus Omnitrophota bacterium | reverse complement strand
AAATATGTCCTACAACACACAAGAAATTAAAAAAATTGAATCCAAATGGCAGAAGTTCTGGGATGAGACAAAAGTCTTTGAGGTGAAATCCAACCCGGATAAACCAAAGTACTATGTTTTGGAAATGTATCCTTATCCATCGGGAAAACTGCATATGGGACACGTTCGTAATTATACGATCGGGGATGTACTGGCCCGTTTTAAATGGATGCAGGGATTTAATGTTTTGCATCCGATCGGATTTGATAGTTTCGGTTTACCGGCGGAAAATGCGGCGATTAAACACAATACCAATCCGCGGGAATGGACCGACCAGAAAATGGACGACATGGTCGCCCAAATGAAGGTGATGGGTTTAAGTTACGATTGGTCGCGGTTTCTTTATAGTCATGATCCGGACTATTATCGGTGGAATCAGTGGTTTTTTATCCAACTGTTTAAAAAAGGTTTGGTGTATAAAAAGAAATCGCTGGTCAATTGGGATCCGGTGGATAATACCGTTTTGGCGAATGAACAGGTTATTGACGGAAAAGGCTGGCGTTCCGGCGCGGAAGTGGAGAAACGGGAAATTGAACAGTGGTATATCAAGATTACGGATTATGCCGAAGAGTTATTAGCCGATTTGAAAAAGTTAAAGGACTGGCCGGAACGGGTTAAGGTCATGCAGGAAAACTGGATCGGCAAAAGCAAAGGAACAATGATTACCTTTGATGTTGTCGACGAATCCGGAAAAAAGATTGATACAATTCAGACATTCACCACGCGGCCCGACACGGTTTTTGGCATTGAATATATTGTTCTCGCTGCCGAGCATCCCAAATGCCGGGAATGGACCAAAGGCAAAGATAACGAAGCCAAAGTAGCGAAGTTTATTGAAAGCGTTTCTAAACAATCGTTGGTTGAACGTTTGGGCGAGGGATCGGAAAAGAATGGAGAATCTCTCGGCGTCTATGCGGTGAATCCGGTCAATGGCAAGAAAGTTCCCTTATGGACGGCGGATTATGCGCTCATGGATTACGGAACCGGCGCGGTTATGGCAGTGCCGGCGCATGATCAACGCGACTTTTTATTCGCGAAGAAATATCAATTACCGATTTCGGTTGTCATTAACCCTAAAGAAGGCGATGCCTTAGATGCGCCAACCATGACTGAAGCGTTTGTTGAGATTGGGACTATGGTCAACTCCGAACAGTTTGACGGATTATCCAGTGATAAAGCGATTGTAAAAATTTCCGAATGGATGGAAAAAGAAAAAATCGGCGAACGCGTTACGACATTCCGTTTAAAAGACTGGCTCATTTCCCGTCAGCGCTATTGGGGCACGCCGATTCCTGTCTATTATGATGATGACGGTAATCCTCAACCGATTCCTGAAGAGGATTTGCCGGTTATTCTTCCCGATGATATTACCTTTGGTAAAGGTAATCCATTAGAAACATCGGAAGAATTTAAATATTACACGGATAAAAAGACAGGCAAGAAATACCGTCGGGAAACGGACACGATGGACACATTTATCGACAGTAGCTGGTATTATTTGCGTTATACTGATTTAAACAAAGGTAAGATTTTTGATAAAGGCGTAGCCGATTACTGGATGCCGGTGGATCAATATATCGGTGGGATTGAGCACGCCATTCTTCACCTTTTATATTCCCGTTTCTTCACCAAAGTTTATCGTGACATGGGATTGTTAAGTTTCGACGAACCGTTCGGTCGATTATTAACGCAGGGGATGGTGTTGAAAGAAGGGGAAGTTATGTCCAAGTCTAAAGGGAATGTGGTTGATCCCGATGACATTATTAAAGAATACGGCGCTGATTCTTTACGTTTAAGAATGTTATTTGCCGCTCCGCCGGAAGATCAACTGGAATGGGACAGCGGTGGTGTGGACGGTGCGTGGAAGTTTTTAAACCGTATCTGGAATTTGGTCGAGAACCGATTTAAGCCGGTCGATGCCGCCGTTGATGTGATGGCGATGGACGCGGCGGATAAAGAATTAAATTACGCGGTGCACCACAGTATTAAAAAAGTCACAGAAGATTTGGACAGTTATAAATTTAACACGGCCATCAGTACATTAATGATTTTAATGAACACAGTAGATAAATATCAATGCGATGAGACACAGCCGGCCAAACAAGCCTTGTTAAATCAAGTGATCCGAACGATTATTCTTTTATTGTCACCATCGACGCCGCATATTTCCGAGGAATTATGGCAGAAGATTGGCGGAGCAGAAGAGAGCGTTCTGCACGTTGCGTGGCCAACCTATCAGGAAGAAGCCTTACAAAAAGATTCCGTTCAAATTATCGTTCAGGTGAATGGCAAGTTGCGCGGTAAATTTGATGTCGCGCCGGACATTGCCCAAGGCGAATTGCAGAAATTAGTCCTGGCCGACGACAATATCCAGAAATTCATGGACGGCAAATCCGTCAAGAAATTTATTTACATCCCCGGCAAACTAGCGAACATTGTGGTCTAGGTAATTTTTGACTTCGTTTTGTTTTTCTGCTAGATTATTTGCACATCGCAAGAATTTCCCTCCAAACAATTACCATTGTGCATATTTTTACCAAACATGAGCGTCTTATCCTGCTGTTTTGCGCCGCGGTCTTTTTTGTCGGCAGTGGATTGAATTATTTAATGAAGAAATATCCGGAGACGGCGGACATTATCAACTTTATTGATAGTCCGCGTTCGCATTGGACGGTGAATATCAATACCGCGGACCAGCGAGAATTAGTGGCGGTGCCTTATATCGGCGAGTACACGGCCAAGAAAATTCTGGAGTACCGTGCAAAGCATGGACCATTCGACAGTATCCACCAATTAAAAAATATTCCGGGTATCCGGATAAAAAACTTTGAGCGTTTTAAGGACTACGTGTATGCCGACTGAAAAACTGTTTCGTCAGGCGCCCATGTTTTATGTCTTTGTAAGTTTTGCTTCCGGCGTTGCTGTACAGAAGTTCGTTTCTATCCCTTTAGCCTGGGCATCATGGATATTTTTTATTTTATATATCGTAGCGTTATTGACACGTCGGCGTCCCGTCTTTTTTTCGTTGATCATATTAACGGTTTTAGGTCTGGGTGGAATGGTTTATACACAGCGCGCTAATACGTTTCCCCAAGATCACATAGTGAAATCGGCACGGTTTTATTATGGAAAACCTGTCCATTTAACCGGTCTCATTGTTTCCGATGTGGAATGCAAAGAGACGGTGAGGGGATTAAAGACCCGTTTTATCATGAAGCTCCAGCAAATAGAAACGGGTTCGCGCCGGGAACAGGTTACGGGAAAGGTCTTAGTTAATGTATTTCGTGAAACGGATTTAATATACGGTGATGTGGTGAATCTGGAGGGTAAACTGCATCAACCTTTTGATTTTAAAACCGACGGTCAGTTTTCCTACCGGCAGTTCTTACGAAATAAACAGATTTATTATATTCTCAGTGTTAAAAAATCGGCAGAGATTAATGTTATATCACACGGCGAGGGATTTTGGATTCGTGAACAGGCTTTGCGTATCCGTCATCAGATTAAGAGCCTTTTTAATCAGTATCTTACGAAGAATGAGGCGGGCATTATGAATGCGATGATCATTGGTGATCGTAACGGTGTTCCGGATCATATCCGTGATCTTTTTGTAAAAACGGGAACGGCTCACATTTTGGCGATCAGTGGATTACATATCGCCATGATCACCGGTATGATATGGGGCTTATTAAAGATCATCCGTTTACCGCGTGCTGCACAGTTGTTGGGAACTGTCATTTTGTTAGCCGGTTATGTATTGTTGACCGGTGGGCGTCCATCGGTTCTGCGGGCATCGATCATGGCGACCATTTTTCTCAGCAGTTTGTTGATTGAGCGGGAACATAATCTTTTAAATACACTCTCACTGTCCGCGGTTGTACTGCTTCTATGTAATCCGAATGTTCTGTTTGATGTTGGCTTTCAGCTGTCCTTCGGCTGTCTTTTTTCCATTGTACTTCTGGTTCCGCGGGTGGAAATCTGGATATCACGGATACCGGTTTCCTTTATTAATCCGTATCTGACGCGGACATTAAGTTATTCCCTGGGCATATGGATGGGAACGGCCGGTATGATTGCCTACTATTTCAGAATCATTACACCTTCCGGGATTGTAGCCAATTTATTGATTATCGTTTTGTTAACAACAGTCATTATGCTGGCCGCGGCCTTTCTTTTGTGCGGTTTTTTAATTCCGAAAATGGCGGCTATTTTTGCGGTGTGCCTGAAGGCCGTTTTAAACGGTATGGTGCTTATTGCATTCTTATTTAGCAAAATTCCTTTTTCTTATTTTTTTATTAAAGAGTTAAACATTTGGTGTATAATTATTTATCATATATTTCT
>JAGQKQ010000172.1 GCA_020430005.1 Candidatus Omnitrophota bacterium | reverse complement strand
GCTTCGTAAAAGGCCATCTTGAATGGAACACGACGATTTCCAGAACTGCCATTGGGAAAATAAACATTAAATAGAATAAAATCATCATATTCCAGCATCAAGGTACGGCCTTCTGTATCAAATTCCGGAATGCCTAAACCTTCTTGAACGGCTAGGGGTTCTTTCTTGGAAAAGACAGCCACTCCGCTATAACCTTTCCGTTCAGCGGAAGACCAGTAGGTATGATACCCGTTGGGATGAAGAATGTCGAAGGTGAGTTGATCTGTTTGGGCTTTTGTTTCCTGGATTCCCAAAATATCGGGCGATTCCTGATGAAGCCACTCCAAAAAGCCTTTTTTTAAGATGGCCCGGATGCCGTTAACATTCCAGCTAATCAACTTCATGAAAACTAATCGTCTCCAAGAAAGCTGTCCAGAAAACCGAAAACAAGAAAAGCGACAACAAGAATGAGGATAATAACAATAGGTTCTCCGTTTAATTTGCCCGTTGCTTTGGCTTTCATAAAAATTGGGACGGCAATGAATGCGGGAAAAAGAATGGCTTTAGCCCAGTTAAATTTCATTTTTGACATACGTCTTTTCTCCTTTGCTAATTAAAAACTACCGATCTCTTTTGATATGTTCCGCCATGACTTCCTGACTAATCTGACCGCGGGTATATAAATCGTGAAGACTACTTTGAAAAGTATACATTCCCAAACTTCGTCCTGTTTGAAGAACATTGATCATTTGGCTGTAACGTCCTTCCCTGATCAGGTTTCGCATTGCGGCGTTAATAATTAATAATTCAGATGCTAAAACACGTCCACCGGAAGTTGACGGAAGCAACATTTGAAATAAAACCCCTGTTAAGCAGGATGACAACTGTTGGCGGATCGCCAGACCATGTTCCGGTGGAAAAAAGTTCACCGCGCGTTCCAGTGCAGCAATCGTATCCGGCGCATGAATGGTCGAAATTACTAAATGACCTGTTTCCGCCGCCCGCATGGCGGCCAGCAAGGCTTCTCCATCCAAAAGCTCGCCAACACAGATAACATCCGGATCTTGCCGCAAGGTACGTTTCAATGCCTCCGCGTAAGAACGGGTATCTGTTCCCAACTCTCTCTGCTTCACAATACTTTTTTCACTTTGCAGCGTATATTCTACAGGATCTTCAATCGTAATCACGACTTTTTCATAATTTTTGTTAATAAAATCGACCATCGATGACATCGTTGTGGTCTTTCCCGAACCGGTTGTTCCGGCAATTAAAATCAATCCGGAATTCTGTGCGCAAAATTGGCCCATGTTCATTTCAGGGAGGCCAAGTTCAATAAAGTTTTGAATAGTTGTTGGAATATTACGGAGTGTGGCTTCGATAAATCCTTTTTGCCAATGCATATTGACCCGGAAGCGAGTACTAATCGTTGGAGAAAAGGCAAAGTCGAGCTCTTTTGTTTCTTCAAAATGGTCAATCTGATCCTGATTTAGAAGAGGGTACAACATGGCCTCAATTTGGCCCTTTTTGATTTTGTTAATGTTAATGGTTTTAATGCGGCCGTTAACACGAAGCATTGGCGAACGTCCTACAGTGAGATGTAAATCGGAAGCGCTCCATTGCAGTACCTGATCCAGCAAAAGATACAAATTCATCTGACGCAGGCCATCAACGATAAATTCCTGGTCGTTTGAATTAATTTCAACAAATTCGCTGCGGATAATGTATTCTTTTTTCTTCGGCCGGGAAGTAATCGCGACAATCTTTATTTTACAAGAAATTGGGTCCTGCCGGCCAGGCATATACATTTCCAGACTCAGCGTTCGGCCTAAGGGAGCGATCGTGGTAGACCAAAAGGCTAAACCGCCGGCACTGATATCCTTACAAATCAGTTCCGTTCCATTATGGAGATTCTGCTCTTCATTGCCTTCCCAAGACAAGATGGGAATTCGAATGTTTCTGCGCGGTGATTGTCGTTTTTCTGTAATTGCCATAAGCTGTTTCTTGTTAGTGTTATAAAGCTACTCAGTATACTATAGATGCCTGTTCGCCTCAACTTTTTTCATGGCACCCTCTTTTTATCCCGATTTTGTCAAAAAAGGTCTATATTCCAAAAAAGCATTGACTTTGTGACACATTTCGTTAATATACTACTTTGAATTAGTTAGGTACAAATCTTGAAACGGCATTATTATTCAAGGACATCACAGAATGAAAAAACCTTTTGAACCCAATTTAGGCACAAAACAAGAAGATTTTTCGAAAGAAGAACTTAATAAGTTAAATAAATCGAATGTTTTTGATCAATATGCGCAGGAAATGCGTAATGATCAGGCGGATATCAGTTGGGAAGCCGAACAAATTGCCAAAAGTACGGGAATTTATATGGAATTTGACCGTTCTGTTAAAGGCGCTGAAAAACATTGGATGTATATGATTCGGATTAGCAATGTTGGTGGTGGACCGGTAAACCGTCAACAATGGCAGCTTTTTGATGAATTGGCGTCAAAATATACAAAGAATCCACAAGGTCACCCTTCTCTCCGTTTGACAACACGTCAGGCGATCCAATTCCATTGGGTCAGTAAAGAAGGCGTTCTTGATATTGTCAAAACACTGGCTGAAAATAAAATGCCTTCGTTAAATGCTTGTGGTGATAACACGCGTAATGTGATGTCCTGCCCTCTTTCCCAATTCTCTGACGTTTTTAATGCGAATCAATGGGCTCATAAGGCAGGTTCCTATTTTCAACTTCCTATTGAACCTTTTATTAAAATTTTTGCGATTGATCCGGAAAAAATGGACAAACCGGCCGAGTCTTTCCAATATGGCCCTAATTTATTAAATCGGAAGTTTAAAATTGCCTTTTCAGCAGCACACCGTGATCCATCTTCAGGTAAGATTGTCCCTGATAATTGTGTGGAATTACGGACGAATGATCTCGGTATTGCCCCGGTTATTGAAGGTGACAAAATCAACGGATTTCAAATTTATGTTGGCGGTGGTCAGGGTGAGCGAAATGGAAAACCGGCGATGGCCGCTTTAGCACAGCCGTTATGTATTGTCAGTGAAGATAAATTATTACAGGTTTTAGACGCTGTTGTCGCTGTTCATCAGGAATGGGGTGACCGTCAAAACCGTCATTGGGCCCGTTTAAAATATGTCATTAAAAAAATGGGTGTTGATTGGTATCGTGATCAGGTTAGTGCGCGTGTCGGCTACCCTCTGGAAAAGCCGAATAATGATTATGACTATGGTGATCGTGAACTGCATTTCGGTTGGCACCAACAGCCTTCGAATGGATTATGGGCCTATGGCGCGTTTATTGAAAACGGCCGTTTGATTGATAATAGCCCGAATGGAAAACTTAAAACCATGGTTCGGGAAATTATGGACAAATATCCGGTTGAATTGATGGTAACGCCGAATCAGGACATTCTATTTACCAATATTCCGGAAGATGCGAAAAGTGACTTTGAGGCCGATTTAGCCAGCTATGGTCACGGAAAACGAAACGGAAAAGTGTATTCCACATTACGTCAGTTATCCGGGGCGTGTGTCGGGCGTGACACCTGCCGTTTAACGTATACCGACTCAGAACAATTTGAACCGGAATTGATGGATCAGTTAGAGGAATTAGGTTGGGGTGACACGCATGAATCTATCGGGATTACCGGTTGTGAACGTCAATGTTTCCGTCCGGCAACGAAAAGTATCGGCCTGGTCGGTTCCGGTTTGAATCGGTATCAATTCAAATTATTCGGTGACGAAACCGGAAAATTTCAGGGCAAACCTCTGATTTCAGGCAATGGCGAAGAAATGTATCTCCGTTCAATTATGCGTGAAGATGTCGCTAGGGTTATTGATGTCTTGTTTAAACATCACAAAGATAACGCGCAAGCAAATGAAGGTTTGGGAGCGTTTCACCGAAGAATCGGAGCCGATGCGATTATTTCTCATTTGAAAGATCATGAAACAACCGCTGCTCTGATGGATAAACCGTTTAATACAGATTGTATTCTGGATACTTAATCCGGCAAGGTCTTTTATTGTAGCATCTTCATTACGGACTTAATAATATCACTTTGCGTGATCAGTCCGCTGATTTTATTCTCTTTTGTGGTAATAATAATACAGCCGAAACCGCCATCCACCATATGTCTGATAGCTTCCATCAGATCGTCATCCCCTTTTAATGTCAGCGGATCTTTGGTCATCCAGTACTTAAGAATATACCGATCCAATGATGAGCCTTTATAACGAACGCTTCCGTCGGCTTCTTCCGTTCTGGCGGCATTTATACGATAAAGATCTGAAAGAGTGATAACACCGGCTAAGGTGTTATCCAGCCGCACAATCGGTAAATGTTTAATGCGGGATTCCCGTAAAGTTTGTTCGACTTCGGATAATTCCTGCTTTTCATTAAGAACAATCGGCGGATAACTCATAAACATTTTTATTTGAAGGTCTT
>JAGQKQ010000171.1 GCA_020430005.1 Candidatus Omnitrophota bacterium | reverse complement strand
TCATGTTTGATGTCTTCGAAGGCATCAATGGATGCCGCAATCCGTATTTTAATTATTCCTGGATGGAAGGGTTGCAGAATCTGACACCGAAAATGATCAATCAGCTTTATCGTAAGCACGGGATTGAGCCGATGAGTGCGGATCCCTGGGTGAAAGGTTTCACCGGAGGTTCTGATGATCATGCCGGATTATTTATCGGAAAAACGTATACAGATACAGAAGCCCGGACGAAAGAGGAGTTCCTCCAGAATCTTCGTGATCAAAAGACAATGGCTCGCGGACGTAATAACGATTATAAGGGAAGCGCCTTTGTTTTCTATAAAATTATCCAGGATCATCGTGATACACAGGATGATAAAGGAAGGAACAAACTGCTTAGTTTGATTAATAAGATTGTCTTTCAGGGAAAAGGATTATCGTTTAAAGAAAATTACGGTATTCACCGTTTAAAAATAGGCGGCAAGAAAAAAGAGCGTATCATGGCGAGGTTTATTGAGCGTCTTGATCAGGATATCGTGCAAGGCCCGCCGGTGGATATGGAAGAACGGGTTAACATTGTTTACGATAATCTGTGCGTTCTTTGCGATGATTATGTAAAGATGATTATCAAGAAAGTTGAAAAGGATATCGAGCAAGGCAATATGTTTAAAGCCCTGAATCATCTCACATCCATTATGCCGCTTTCCTATGTAACGCTTCCGTTTATGTCGACTTGGGGACATTTAAATAAAGACCGTACGCTTTTGGAAGATTTCCGAAGAAAATATATTAAGAATAAAAGCGCAAAAAATAAGAAGGTATGCTGGTTTACGGATACGTTGCTGGATTTGAATGGTGTTTCGGTAACAATTAATAATATGCATAGGGAAGCCAGAGCATGCGATATTCCTTTAATTGTTGTTACGTCTAATCCCAAATTGCCTGTCAGTGAAATGCCGAACCAGAATATTATCAATCTGCCGACGCAGCATTCCTTTACGCCGGGATTTTATAAAGATTATACAATGAACTTTCCATCGCTGTTAAAGTCGCTGGAGGCGATTGAACGGGTCCATCCGGACGAGATTGTGATTTCCACCCCGGGACCAATGGGATTGATCGGACTATTGATTTCCAAGATTTTGTCTATTCCGTGCACCGGCATCTATCATTCCGATTTCGGCGCGCAGCTTAACTTTATTTTAGGTGATGGGTATTCACCGATGTTAATCTCCAAGTTTAACAATTGGTTTTTCGGTCAGATGGATACGATCAGTGTCCCGACGAAAGAGTATATTAACATTCTGAAGGAAAAGGGTATGGACCATAAAAAGATGAAAGTCTTCAAGCGGGGCATTGACTCAGAATTCTTTCACTTTGATTTATCCAAAGAGTCCGACATTCGTTCCAAATATAATTTAAAAGAAGGATTTACATTAATTTATGCCGGGCGAGTTAGTAAAGACAAGAATCTGGACTTTTTGGCGGATATTTATAAAAAGGTTTCTGAAAGTCGTAACGATGTTAATCTTATTATCGCCGGTAAAGGGCCTTATCTTGAAGATTTGAAGAAGTTATTTAAAGATTATCCCCGTGTGATTTTTACAGGACAAGTGACACGTCAGGAATTGGCTGGTTTGTATTCTTTATCGGATCTGTTAATATTTCCGAGTACAACCGATACGTTCGGCATGGTCGTGCTGGAAGCGCATAGTTGCGGTTTGCCGGCTCTGGTTTCCGACAAAGGCGGCCCTCAGGAAATTATCAGTGAAAAAACAGGGGCTGTCTTAAGTGTTAACAGTGTCACTCCATGGGTCGATAAGGTTTTTGAATATATGGACCTGATTCGATTTAAGCCGGAGGAATATGTTCTGATACGTTCCGAAGCCCGGAGAATCGTTGAAGAACAATATTCTATGGAAGCGGCGTTGAAAGATTTAATCGGTATTCCGGCCAATCAAACACTCGGTCAAGAGCCCGATGTGGACGATAAATCCATAATGCCGGTTATTAAACGGACAAACCGGATTAAAGCCGCGGAGTAGGCATGTCTTCCCAAATCATTCTTAATAAAATTTCCACATTAAGAAAAAATAAAGTTCCCGGACAAGTTATTATTCAAATGACGGATCATTGCAACGCGCTCTGCCCGCAGTGCGGCATGAGAAAAACGGCTCAGTTTGATCGGACCAAATTAGATAAAGATAAGATCAAAAAAATTATTGATAAAGCCGTTGAAAACGGTGTTGAGGCCATGTCATTTACCGGCGGAGAGCCATTATTATTTTTGAAGGATCTTGTTGAATTGATCAATTACGCGGGCGCCGCCGGCATTAAATATATCCGCACAGGAACAAACGGTTTTCTTTTGCGTTCCGGAACGAGCCAGGATGAATTTGATACACGTGTTAAACGCGTGGTGGAATCTCTGGCGTCAACACCGGTCAGAAATTTCTGGATTTCCGTAGACTCCGCTGATTCGGCGACACACGAAGAAATGCGCGGTTTTAAAGGGCTGATTCAAGGAATCGAAAAAGCCCTGCCGTTATTTCACGAAGCTGGATTATATCCGTCGGTGAACCTGGGAATCAATCGAAAATTAGGTGGATCTTATACAGAGAATTGCTACAAACCTGAAGATGAACAGGATCAGGATTATTATCAGGAATTTCTCATCCAGTACCGAAAAGGGATTGAAAAGTTTTATACATTCGTGATTAACATGGGATTTACTACGGTGAATATGTGTTATCCAATGAGTGTGCAAAATAGTGAAAGTGATTTGTATTCCGTTTATACCGCGACCTCCCGTGATAATATTGTGAATTTTTCTAATAATGAACGACGGAAATTATATGAAGCGCTATTGGATATTATTCCGCAGTATCGTTCTAAGATTCGTATATTCACGCCGTTGAGTTCTTTATATGCCCTTAAGCGCCAATATGAAGGGAAGTCTGCATTAAATTATCCTTGCCGTGGCGGGGTAGACTTTTTCTTCATTGATTCGAAAGATGGTCAGACATATCCATGTGGTTTTCGCGGCAATGAGAGTTTTGGAAATTATGAAGACATGGATATGGATACGATTGACCGCAAAGCTTTTTGCACGAAATGCGATTGGGAATGTTTTCGAGATCCATCGGTTTTATTCGGCCCGGCTTTGGAGGGATTGAATGATCCTGTCGGTCTCTTTCGCCGGCATGCCAATGAGAGCCGTTTTTTCGAATTATGGCGTAAAGACATTGCCTACTACGAAGCCTGCGATTTATTTGATGGGCGCAAGGCCCCGAATTACGCTAAATTGAGTCAATATTAAATTTCCCCCCCAAAAAAACGCGTTTTCCGGCAGTTTTATTTAGGAATAATGCTTTTTAAATACACTCTTGACCTTTTGGACGGTTTGTCTTAGGATATGTTGTTTGAAATCGGTAGAAAATCGACCGGATTCTAGAGGTTTAGACAAAAGGTCATGTAACATTTTGATATAAATTGAGTTAGAAATTTTTATGAACGTTGATAAGTGAGGTATAGTATGGCGGTTAAACAAAACACAGTATGGCAGGACATCAATCTGCCGGAAGATCTAAGGAAAATTTTAACTGCGGCAAAGAAAGTCATTGTCCCGCGTAATAAACAGGAACTTATTGAGCTTTCTTTAGGAAATCAACCGGGAGACACATATGAGGTGTCCTATGATATTCCCGGAAAAGGAAGTTTCACTGAGGCTATTGTTCATCGGTGTCGCAATGGCGTTTCTGCTAATTACACGGAAAGTTATATGCGTCGCCGTGATCCGGATTGTATGCTTATCTCCGATAACCAGCCGACAGATAAAACGAAATATAGTGAGCGTTTTAAACAACCGTTTTCTGAAATCAGACAAGAGGTTTTAGACTGGTTATCAGAACAGGAATTGATTCTTTTACCATTTCACGCCGGAAGTATCGAACTCAATTGTGGGTCATTTTTAGTTGGCCCGGCTAACGCGGCCTTTTTTGCGGCGGCATTGGCGGAAATTCAGGGAATGGTTGGGGCCGATGAATTAAAGGCGGACTTCTCACCAAAAGCAGTCATCTATCTCGCACCGACATTTCGTCATACCCATTGCGATGGTAAGCAGGTTGTTATCCATAATAGAAATTCCGAGTGTCATGAAATTTTTTCTCTTAATCTCTATCCCGGGCCAAGTGCCAAAAAAGGTGTTTACGGACTGTTATTAACGCTCGGGGAGAAAGAGGGTTGGGTAACAGCGCATGGTTCGGCGGTATTAGTGACAACACCATATGATAACGAGTTTGTTATTATGCACGAAGGGGCTAGTGGTGGTGGAAAAAGCGAAATGCTTCAGTATCCGCACCGTGAACCGGACGGTCGACTATTAATTGGTGAAAATATTCAAACAGGGAAGAGACGGTATATTCCTTTATTTCAAGGATGTTCATTAAATCCAATCACCGATGATATGGCCTTGTGTAATA
>JAGQKQ010000170.1 GCA_020430005.1 Candidatus Omnitrophota bacterium | reverse complement strand
CGACCGACGTGACTTTTTTTCAGTTTAAGCTCGGCCGCGTCCTCTATCGTCACAATACGCTCACTGTCCGGGACGAACTCCGAAACAACGTTTAACAATGTTGTTTTTCCGGCGCCCGTTCCTCCGGAAACAATAATATTTTTTCTTCCCAATACGCAGGCCTTCAGAAATTTTGCCATTTCCGGGGAAAGGCTCTGATACTTTTCTAACATGTCATTGATTGTAATACGTTCAGAACCGAATTTACGAATGGTGATCATCGGGCCCGTTAACGACAGCGGTGGAATAATCGCATTAATACGTGATCCATCGGGAAGACGCGCATCAACCATCGGTGTGGACTCATCAATTCTCCGGCCAAGAGGAGCGATAATGCGGTCGATTATAGAACGCATCTTGCTTTCCGAAACAAACTGCTTGTTTGTTAAAATCAATTTTCCGCCTTTTTCAACATACAACTGTCTCGTTCCATTAACCATAATGTCCGTTACGTCAGGATCAGCGAGAAAATCCTCGAGAGGGCCGAGCCCCAGAGCCTCATTAACGATATCTCTTACAATAAGGACGCGTTCTTCGTGAGATTCAATTTTTCCACCTGACTCTTCTACCAAAAGATTAGCAACAACACCTTCGGCCGTCTTCTTTACCTGAATAATAGAGTTGGGATCACTTAAGACTTCGGTTGTAATTCCTTCAAGGTTTAAGCGCTCAACCAAACGTTCATGAATCTTTTTCTTAATCGCAATGATTTCATTTTCACTGGAAAGCCCCTCAAGACTTCCCTGTCCCATCTGTTGAGATATTCCGAACTGTTCCCAAAACTCTCCCGGCTTAGACGACCCATCCAGGGTTCGGTCCTTCGCCCCTTCCGATGCCTTAACATAAACATCATCCCTGCGCAGCTGACTCGCCATTTTGATAAAAGCCTCGGCCACCTTACTGCGAGGACTGTCGATTACACATGGAACTCCTCTGTTCAATGCCAGACCGACCGTACGCCCTTCCGACGGAATATGCCCAAAAATTTCGCATGTTAACGCCGAACGAACTTCTTGCCAGGCGACACTTCCCCGACTTTCTGAACGATTCAATATCAGTTTAATCATATTGGATGGAAACTGCAGATTTTGTAGAACCTCCAGACACCATTTGATTTGATATACGGCAAGAATATCCGGTGTAGCTACCAACAAAATCAGATTTGAATAATCCAAAACAGTAACCAGCTGATCACTGAATGATCTTCCCCCGTCAAAAAATATGTACTCATAAACCTGCGATGCCTTTTTTAGAAAAGGCTTTATATTGTCCGATGTAAGTTGTCCCAATTGTCCTGTATGGCTGACGGCGGGCAAAAATTCCAAACCGCTGGAATGTTTTGTCGTAAATTTGGTAATAATCTGGGGGTCTTCTGTTTTTTGAATTTCCGAAATAATATCAACGAGAGAGGCCTTTGGGGAAAGTTTCATCATCCGAGCCATGTCCAACCCGGCCTGTAAATCAAAGTCCACAATCAAAACTTTATGCCGGGCCACGGCCAGGGATGTCGCAAGGTTTACGGTCACAAAAGTTTTTCCAACTCCACCTTTATTACTAAAGACCGTTATGCGTTTGCAATTCATAATTATGGTGTATTCAAACTGTAGACAATTGGAATTGTCACATTTAACTCTTGAAGATTTGTGTTTGGAGGAAAACTTGCAAAAGGAGCCATTTTCTTTGCTGTTTCAACGGCGACTTCATCGAATATTTCATACCCTGAAGATTCTTTAACCATCGCATAGGCCAAGGTTCCGTCGTCGAGAATTAACATTCCAACCTTTACGGTCCCCTCCCAGCCATAGTCTCTGGCCGCCATTGGATATTGTATCGCCTGCGAGATTCTGGCCTGAACACCTTGAATATAATCTGTCATCTCCCTGGAAATTCCCGAATAATAAGGCTTGGCTGTCATAGACATTTCGCCACTTTTCGCGGAGGCCTCCGCCTTAATTTGCTGCGCCTTTGCAACTTCCTCTTTTTGATTATTCGTCAGCCTGTGCGGTGTTAAAGAAACCACCAACTCTTTATCTTCATTAAGAATCGGCGTTCCCCGTGTACGGAAAAGCGCGCCCAAAACAGGAATGTCCGCGAGGAAAGGAACCTTTCGTACTTCCTCGCTGTCTGTCTGACGGATTAATCCGGCGATGATAATGGTTTGACCATCATCTAAATATAATCGTGTTTGGGCCGTTCTTGTTGTAAAGGCGACGTCCCCTCCTTGCGAGTTGGTCGGATCAATATCGCTGACTTCCATGTTCAATTGAATATCAATTTTATTTTTTCGGATTGTAGGAATGATCGTCATGCCGACGCCAAATTCCTTATATTCAACATTCTCGGCGGCTCCATTTTCATTAACGGTTGTTGTTGTAATCGGAATTTCTCCCCCGACAAGAAAACTTGCTTCCTCACCGCTGACAGTAACCAGTTTCGGTGCGGATAACAGTCTGGCCTTTCCTTCTGTTAAATAGGCGTTAATCTGAGCAACAAACGTGGATGTTCTGTTAAACTGTCCGATCTTGAAGAAATCTTTGATACTGCCATCTGTTTCCGGAGGTGTTTCCGCGTAAATCGGATTATTTGTTCCGCCAAAGCCTCCGCCGGAAATCGAAACACTGTCTTCCTGACCAGCGGAAAACCACTCAACTCCGAGCCCTTTTAAAAGCGTTTCATTTAACTCCGTAATTTGCAGGTCAATTTGAATAAGGTCGTCGTTTTGTTCGTCTTTAACCAGATCTAGAATTTCACTGGAGAATTTCCCGATAATCAGTTCGTAGGCCATCCGCTTTTCTTTTGGCAAAAAGCCTGAAAGGACAACGCTGCCTTCTTTTTCATTCAGTGTAATATCAACCTCGTAAATTCCGGCTTCTTTAAAAAGTTCCTCAAGGCGTTTTTTAACAATATTCAAATCCTGATTATGAACATACACCATGACAGTTCGTTTTCCACCGACGTCCCAGATAAAGATCGCCGTTTGGCCAATGTCTTTTCCGACAATAACAATTTCATCGGACGTGGCATCGTTCACATCCACAACATCCGGATTGGCCACCGCCAACCTTGTTAAATCCTGAACATAAACAGACTCCAACTCCCCTTTCAAAAGATGAATCTCTTCGACGGAACCTTCTTCGATATCATAGGCTTGGCTGGAAACGATGGGAACAATTGAAAGGAATAATGCTGATACAAAACAGAAAATTTTTTTTGTTTTATTCATAGGAACCTATAGTTCTTTTCCGCCCCGAAAAATTTGAATAACGGGCTCAAATTTTTTATCTGTACCTGTTGGTCTGATAACGGTTTTTTCTTCCTCGATGGGAAGTTCCGTTCCCTGTTTTTCAAGAACAAAGTCCGACAAAGACTCCCATGAGGCCACCTCAAGAATTTCCGTCTGCTCCTCTCCCGGTGATCTCAGGGCCATTTGCAGCTTTCCGTTTGTCTGGGCAAAAGTTAAAAGGCCTGCTTCTTCCGGCGTGACAGCCAATGTCACGTTCAAAGAACGTGTGGTCTGACGCTCGGCATAATCTTTAGCCGTACCGATATCCACGAAATTCGTATTAACCGCCAAAACCTGTATTTTCTGAAAAAGGACCGTCGTTACGCTTTTCCCCTTATCTTCGGAATCTTTTTCCCCTTCCGAAACCTTCAGATGCGCGATAATATCCACAGAATCTCCGGGATTAATCAGACCTCCGACGGCTGATAATGAATCGATCATAATGGTTAGCGCCCTTTTGCCTGGAGGGGTTAAAACGGATAGGGCCATTTTTTGAGAATCGTCCTGGGCGGGACCGCCCCCTTGGGCCTTAACAGCCTTGATTTGTTGGGGGATGGTCTGTAACTGATTAGCAAGCTCTGCACGCTCCTGCCTGGCGGCAAGAAGCTCCTTTTTAACCATGGCCATTTCTTTGGCCATGGCACCTTTTTGCTGTTCGTATGTTTTGGCAATTTCGCGAGTCTGTGTTTCAACGCTGTTTTGAATATGGGTTCCCATTAAAAATGCCGCGACGATGCCCAACGCCAGCGCGCCTGCAATCATGGCGATCTGTTTTCTGTTTTCCATATTCATAATCAATCCCCCCGCAAGGTTTAATTTTTATAGAAACAGCTACTGTAAAAGTTCTTCATTAATTTGAACCGAAAATTCTGCCTCCAGCTTCTCGAGATGGTCTAAAATCGCCTGCTGTTGTTTAAATAGCAATCTATCCTGAAAAATTTCTTCCTTCACTTCTTCATAGGGGATCGGACGCCCTCCGGTCTTTTCCGTTAATTTGACAATGTAAAAACCGTCTGGCCCTTTAATAACATTGCTCACCTCGCCCTCTCCTAAAGATAGAATGGCCTCAACCATTTCAGGAAAAGGATCTTCCGTTAAAAACCCTAAATCCCCTCCTGCCGCAGCTGTCGGGCCCTTGGAGTTTTCTTTCGCCTTCATGGCGAAATCGGCCCCATTAAGAATTTCCGTTAAAAG
>JAGQKQ010000016.1 GCA_020430005.1 Candidatus Omnitrophota bacterium | reverse complement strand
TTTCGCGTTAGGAACTTTTCGCTTACTTTTTAAAGCCTTTTCCAATTTATCAATCTTACGCAAAAGCTGAAGGATTTCACCAACAATCCGTTCATTCACAGCCGCGGTTAATTTGAATTCCGCCAAAACTTGCCCCGCTTTTTCCGTGCCCACTCGAGTACGGGAAACCCTGGCCTTAATCTTTTTCAAGTCAGATGTTAGCGTTGCCCGGCGGTCAAGCTCATCTTTAATAACGTCCTCCACATTGATTTCTTCTTTAAGAACGCTATTAATAATCTTCAACGCCTGCTTACGCGCGTAAGACGTTGTGTACAGCACTTCAGCAAACTTAATCTCAGCTTCTTCAATTCTCTTCGCCAGATTGATCTCATTCTCCCTCGAAAGCAGAGGGATAGATCCCATTTGTTTAAGATACATTTTAACAGGGTCATCAAGAGGGATGAATTTATCGGAATAAACATCATCCTCCTTATTTTCTTCCCTGACCCGACGAATCTCCTGCTCCCTGGACTCTTCATCCAGCTTATCATCAAGCTGTTCACCTTCTTCAGCTTCGTCGGATTCAATAATCTTAATATCTTTACCATCGAGGATATCAAAAACTTTATCGATTTCTTCTGAGGACTCTACGTTTTCCGACAAGGCCTGATTGACTTCATCATAAGTCAGAAAGCCTTTCTTTTTCCCCAGAAGAACCAATTTTTCAATATCTTGATTGATATCGTATGGTTGATCTTTTTTTACTTTTTTCATTTTATCTCCTATAAACCTCTAACGGTTTTATTGAATTCCATTTTCAGCATTTCCAGCTGCTGATGATTTCCCGATGATTCGGCTACCCTTATTTGTTCGAGAAGTGTTTGTCGATATGACTTCTGCCTGTCTTTTTTTAACCGGCTAATGCAGTCCGTGTACATCTTCTCTTTATTATCGATCATTGCTTCTTCTTCGGCAATCAGCCCTGAGACCATGGTCTGGATCTCTTCATCTTCGAAACAATTGATCAACCCCGTTGGGTTTACCGATTTCCCCTGATCAAAAAGATCATAAATTTTGGAAATCACGCTTCGGATTTTCTGGTCTTGAAAATCTTCCACGGCCACATCTTTCCGCGTGACCGCGATAAAAGAATTCTCCTCCAATAAAAGTTTTAATATATTATGCTCAACGGTCCTTTTTTGCGGCGAGGCAGTCTTTGTTGATACCTCATTCTGCCCGCTCCTTTGTCCCGATTGTGGCTCCAATTTTTCAAGTTCCTGACGCAATGCGTACTCGGGAATTCCCAAGACTTTACTCAGTCTGTTCAAATATCCCGCTTTCACAACAGCGTTGGGAAACTTTTGAATCGTTTGGAGCATCTCTGCTGAAATTCTGGCCTTACCCTCGACACTCGAAGGATCATACTTTTCGGCTAAAAAATCAAACTTATAATCAAATAGAGGCTTAGCCTCTTCAATACATTTTTTAAAAGCGTCGGCACCATACCGGTTAATAAATGAATCCGGATCTTCTCCTTCCTTCAGAGAAGCCACCTTAACTAACATCTCCTCTTCAACAAGAATATCCAGGCTGCGAATCATAGCGGCCACACCGGCAGAATCAGAGTCAAATAACATCACAACATTCTTGCTGTAACGGCGCAATAAACGTATCTGCTCAACGGTTAAAGCCGTTCCTAACGACGCAACGACATTCTTCACACCGGCCTGAACAGGAATAATACAATCCATATAGCCTTCAACGATAATAGCGAAATCTTCCTGCGCGATACTATCCTTGGCCAATTGAAATCCGTATAAATGGCGACCCTTCGTATAAACCGCCGTTTCCGGCGAATTGACGTACTTGGCTTGGTTATCCTTTTCCATCGTCCGTCCGCCAAACGCACGGCAGTTACCTCTCGCGTCAACAATCGGAAAGATCACCCTGTTGCGGAAACGGTCATAATACCCATCCTGCTTTTCTCTGGGAATAATCAACCCCGCTTTTTCAAGAAGACGCAAACCAATATCTTTTTTTTGCGCATGCTTGATTAAGCCGTCCCACTGCTCAAGAGCGTATCCTATTTGAAAAAGCTGTACCGTCTCCAGAGAAAGACCGCGCTCTTTCAAATACATCCTGACCTTTTCGACATCCTCACGTTTATCTGTCAGCAGAATGTTGGAAAAATATTCAACGGCAACCGCATTAACCTCGTACAATTGTTGCTGAATATTTTCCTGCTTTCGGTCCTGAAACCGCTCTTCCGGTATATCGACACCGACCTTCTTTGCCAAAAAACGAATAGCTTCCGGAAAGTCCATCTTTTCCATCAGCATAACAAACGAAATCACGTTACCGCCCTTGCCCGTCGAAAAACAATGAAAAATCTGTTTATCCGGACTAACGACAAACGACGGTGTTTTTTCCGCTTTAAATGGCGATAAGGCCTTAAAACTACGCCCCGCCTTTTTTAGCGGAAGATAAAGTGAAACAATATCAACAATGTCTGCGCGATCCAGTACTTGCTGGATGGCTTCTTCCGGAATTAACGGCATTAACGCTCAAACCTCCTACAACGTGTCCTTAAACTATACAGTTTATCAAACATCCGAGTCCATGGCAACTAATCGGTCTACAGCCACATAAGCCTGGGCGTTCGCTTCTTCTGCCGGAAAAATACGCTTTATAATATACTCATATCCCGTCGAATAAATGTTCAACGCGATACGACTGAAAATCTTCTTGCTATAAGATCGTTGTGCTAATTTAACGGCGGCACTGTCCTTAATCGCAATGATACTAAAAAAAATAAGGGCGGATAATAAGAACGCGTTCCCTGTTGCTAATACAAGTCCGACCCTTTTATTGATTGTCCCAGGAATTTCAAGACGGAAAACCGCGCCCCACGCCTCCTGGAGAATATAAAAAAGAAACATGACCGAGCCGAAAATGACAATAACCGCTATCATCTCGACGGGAAATGTCTTGATCAAATAAACGCTTTTAAAGAATTTTGCGAGCCCCGAATAATAGTGAAGAGTCGTGAATATCGCCACACAAGCTCCGATGACACCAACGAATTCACTCCAGATCCCTGCTTTTCTCCCCGCAAAAATTCTTAGCGCAAAAACACAAATAATAATAACATCAATCAAAATTAACCTAACTTGATAAATGCTGCCGTTATTAGGTTTACGCTCGAAATCTGCTCAAGTATAACATACGCTGAAATCCCTGTCAAGAAAGCGCTGTCTTTGGCTATATTTATATAAACCTTTTATTTTCAAATGCTTATAATTTCACCAAAAAACATTTTTTTGACAATACCTTGACAACCCCCCGACGAGATGCTATGTTTGCCAGTATAGACATAAATTACTGTTTTTCAGAAAGTTATAAACCAAAATGAACGAAAATACCTTCAAAAATTCCATAAAAACTCAGGAAGAACTGGACAAAACCCAGCGGGCCCTGCAGATTCTTTATGAAGTCTCAAATGCCATGCGCACAACGCTGGAACTGGATCGTATTCTCTATATTATCCTGACCGGTGTTACAGCGCATTCCGGACTCTCCTTTAACCGGGCCGTACTCTTTTTGGTCAACCATAAGGAGCGCTGCCTTGAGCCGAAAATGGCTATTGGACCGGGCTCTGGCGAAGAGGCCAAAAGCATCTGGAATTTCATTTCAGGCGCCAATCAGCAAATGGAAGATCTTATTCATGAAGAAAAGGTTAAACAATTAAAGGAAACAACTTCCCTGTTTAATGCTGTCAAGAGCCTCAAACTACCTCTTGTTTGCGAAGACGACAATCTTTTGGTCAACACATACTATGACGGCACACCCCGGCATATTACTCATGACGAAATTGAAAAATATAAAAACGATATCTTGTTTAAAAATTTCAAGAGTGAAGAGTTGATTATTATGCCTCTCAAGGCCAAGGACAAGGTTAACGGATTAATTGTTGCAGACAATCTTTACACACAAAAATCAATTTCGGAAGATGACCTTAAAATATTTACAATGTTGGCCAACCAGGCCGGTTTGGCCATTGAAAACTCACAGCTTTACGAAATGGTAAAACATAAAAGCCATACAGACTCTCTCACGTCTTTATGGAATCATGGCTATTTTCAAAACCAACTGGATTATGCTGTGAAAAATACGGCCAAGGGTCAATCTCTATCGATCATGATGATCGATCTTGATAATTTTAAAGCTCTTAACGACACGTACGGACACCAAACCGGCGATGTGGTACTGAAAGAAACGGCTAATATTCTACAGGATTCTTCCCGAGAATCGGACTGCGTTTGCCGCTACGGAGGTGAGGAATTTGCCGTCATTCTTCCCGAGACTTCAAAAGAGCAGGCTTTTTCGATTGCCGAACGCATTCGTCAACGCGTCAGCCAGCATAGCTTTCCGTTGAATTCTTCTGAACGGGGATTACAGATGACCTTGAGTATCGGCATTGCCACATATCCCGAAGACGCGAGCAACAAAGATACCTTGACGGCAATGGCGGACAAAGCCATGTACATTTCAAAGATGTCGGGGAAAAATCAGACTAGTTCGTGCGATCACTAGGCGCCGACCGGAACTTCTTCCAGCTGCTCTTCTTTATCGTGATCCTTCAGTTTAACAGAAACAATACGGGAAACGCCTGTTTCCGGCATCGTAATTCCATAAAGCACGTCGCAGGAAGAGATGGTTTTCTTGTTGTGGGTGATAACGATAAATTGGGCAATCTTGGAAAAATCCTTTAGAAGATAACTAAAACGACCGACGTTCGACTCATCCAATGCCGCATCAATCTCATCTAAAACACAGAACGGAGATGGATTTACTTTAAACACGCCGAAGATTAACGCGATCGCGGTTAATGTTTTCTCTCCCCCGGACATTAAGGATATGCTTTGCAATTTTTTCCCGGGAGGGCGTGCTACGATTTCAATTCCTGATTCCAGAACATTATCCGGATCAAGCAAAAGAAGGTTTGCCTCTCCACCACCAAATAACATACGGAAATAGATACGAAATTCTTCACTAACTTTCGTGAACGTATCCATAAACATCTGCCGTGTAGAGCGGTTAATCTTGTTAATGGTACTCATTAAGTCGGACTTGGCTTCCAGAAGATCCGCTTGCTGCTTCGTTAAGAATTCAAAACGCTCTTTCAGCTCTTCATACTCATCCATCGCCGACAAATTAACATTTCCAAAAGAATCACAACGTTTACGTAATACTTCCAGCTCTTCCGTAATTTCATCTTCATTGACCTCGCCCGATTCAAAGGCCGAAGACGGCGCCGGTAGCATTAATCCTGGATCTTCAATAGCAGCGGCAACGGATTCCTCCGCACTCACTTCAGAAGATGGTGCATCAACAGAATCTGCCGAGCTTTCTGTTTGTACCGCAATATACGCATTTAAATCAATTTTATAGGATTGCATCAAACGGTCTTTGATCCCCCGCTCACTAAAACCGATTTCCTGCTGGGACATTTGCAAATCATGAGCACGCTGTTTGATTTCATCGCCCTCGTCTTCCATATTTTTAATCTGCGACCGTTTCGCGTTAATCTGCCGTCCTTTTTCCTCTTTTTGTTCTTCGTATTCCTCTTTAACCGCCTTTAACGCCTCTTTTTGCTCACGGACAGATTCAATCTTTTCTTCCAAGGCCTTAATCTCTTTTTCAAATTTCTCGCGCTTTTCGTCAAAACCGGAAACCTCATCCTCAATATTCTTAATTTCTCCAAGCCAGCCGTCTAATGTTTCAACAAACATAGTTTGATTGTCCAGCTGAGAAGATAACCGTCCCCGCTCAGATTCAATTTCCGTTTCCATTTGCACCACGGCAATACTGAGCGCCTCTCTTTCCTGCCCTTTAGTCGCGATAAATCCCTGACGTTCTTTAATATCATTCTGGCTCCAGGAAAGATCCTGGCCAATCGTATCCAGTTTATAATTAAGCTCCTCTTCTTTTTTCTTCAATTGAGAAAGGAGTTCCGTAACTTCATACAGCTCGGTATCGACAAGATCCAGTTCACCGGTCAATTTTCCGCGTTCTTCGATGATGTCCCGATGCTGTGCTTCAATAACGGATAATGCCTTTTCTTTGGAATGAATTTGCATTCTGATGTATTCGAAAGTCTTTTCTTTTTCTTCAAGATTTCCGGCAACGCCATTCTTTCTTTGTTCCAGCGTTTTAATCTTTCCTGAGATATCCTCAATTCTGGCCGCGGCATGCTTCGGATCCAGATCAATAAATTTGGTTTCACAAATAATTTCGTACAATTCCTGCGATTTTGGATGATTAACCAATCCCGGCACAAAATTTTGCTGCAGAGAGGAAACTTTTTTTACTTGCTTAACCTTTCCAATAATCCCGGAATGATGCTCAAGAGGCGGCGCGCTGGTATAAAATTTTCCATCGGACATACCGTCCGACATTCCTTGATACTGCACATTTAATGTTTCAATAAACTCCTTCTGGGACTTCAAGAAAAGTTTTCGTTTATCCAGACTATTGATATTACCTTCCAGAGCTTCCAGATCGTCCTGCCATTTTTGAATGTCTTTGGCTTTATCCTCTTTTTGAAAACCAAGTTCGGCAACATTTGTCTGTAACGTGCGGATTTGATATTCGGCGTTACGGAGTTTTTGATCGATTTCAACTTTTTCATCGGAAACCTTTTGGTTCTCGAGCTCCAATCGCCGTTTGCGTGCAATAGCGCCCTGAATGTCTTTCATCGTTTCCGTCACCTGATTACGGACACTCACCTGCTGTGACGTCAATTCCAAAATCTTTGTTTCGTGAGCTTTAATCGCCTCTTTCGCTTCTTTGATCACGCCCTCCATGGCATCCAGCTTCGTCCTCTTTTCATTCAAAAGAGTCTGATTATCGTCTATTTTTTTCTTTATCTTTTCCGTCTCGGCCTTTATCTCTTCAATTTTTGTCTGCTGGATACGGCATTTTTCGATAAGCTGCTCTTTCTGCTGTAAAAGCCGTTTTTCGCTCTGAGTCAAATTCTCAATACGTTCACGATTAAAATCGATCTGCCGTGTATCCACATCAATCTGACCTTCAAATTTTATTTCCTGATTTAAAACGTCATTAATCTTTTGTTCAATCTCATCCAGATAATTAATTTCATCCGTTAAGGCCGAACTCAACGTTTCCAGTTCGCTTTCCAGTGTCTGTTCTTTTTCTTTAAGTTTTTTAAACTCATCAGCCACGCTCTGTCTTTTTTGAGTAAGATTGTTAATTTGATATCGCGCCAAACATACTTCCATATGCTTTAATTTTTCAAACTCAACTTTAAACTTTTGCGCTTTCTTGGCCTGGCGTTCAATGGATCCGATCTGCCGCTTCACCTCTACGGTAATATCATTAACACGAAGAAGATTATCTTCTGTTGATTTTAATTTACTCAAAGCTTCTTTCTTTTTTGTTTTATATTTTGTAATACCAGAGGCTTCGTCCAGAATAATACGGCGGTCTTCCGGTTTGGCACTGACAACCAGATCCACCTTTCCCTGCTGAACAAGAGAATAGGCTTCCGCCCCAATCCCTGTTCCCATTAGAAGTTCATGGATATCCTTAAGACGCACAGATGTTTTATTGATTAAATAATCGCTCTCTCCGGAACGATACAAGCGGCGGGTAATAGTAACCTCATTATAATCAATCGGCAAAAGACGGGATTCATTAGAAAACGTCAAACTGACTTCAGCAAATCCCAAAGACTGTTTTTTGTCAGTTCCGTTAAAAATAACATCTTCTCTGGAGGCACCTCTAAGCTGCTTAATACTTTGCTCGCCCAAAACCCAACGAATTGCGTCAAAGATATTACTTTTTCCGCAACCATTCGGTCCGACAATAGCCGTAATCCCGGGTTCAAAATTCAGGACGGTTTTATCAGCAAACGACTTAAACCCAAAGATTTCAAGCTTTTTAAAATACATAGATCGTCCTTCCGTAGTAGAATCCGCTGATTTTCTCTAAAAAAACACTCTTCTTATTAATATATAGATTATTAAGGAATCTTCAACTAAATAAGTTATTATTTTCCGAAACGTTGCGAAGGGACACGGTTGTCTTATTCTATAGGTATTGATGAACTTACAGCAATTTAAGAAGCCTGTTGGCTATCCGTAGTCTTTAGGCTCCCGAAGGCAGCGGCCGGATGTGCTCCACATCGGCATCGTAATTGACACCCTTCAAACCAAAACCGAACAGACGCAGAAAATCTTCCTGATAGCCTTTAAGATCTGTCAGCTCATGGAGATTTTGAGGAGTCAGCTTTTCCCAAGCCTCATCCACAACACTTTGCACATCCTCACGCATTTCCAAGTCATCCATCCGGATCATTCCAGCCTCATCAACAGGAAATTCCCCACCGGCCAATAAACGTGTTTTAAACAAACGGTAAATTTGTGCGATACAATCTTCTTCCAGCCCTTTTTCCTTCATCACCTTTTTAAGCAGAACAAAGTACAACGGAATAAATGGAATAGCAGAACTGGACTGTGTAACCAAAGCCTTATTCACCGAAATCACCGCGTGCCCTTGATGAGACTTTTGTAAACGCGCATCAAGTTTTTTTGCGGTAGCTTCCAAATGATCTTTAGCCTGACCGATTGTTCCGTTACGATAAACAGCCTTAGTCAACTTGGGTCCGATATAAGAATACGCCAGGGTAACAACCCCATCACTAAGCAGTCCTTCTTTATCCAACGCATCGATCCAGAATTCCCAATCCTCTCCCCCCATAACATCAACAGTCTGTTCAATTTCTTCATTTGAGGCCGGAGCCAAGGTCACCGTTTCTAACTCTTGTGTACTTAAATCAATCGACTTGTTGGTATATTCCTGACCTAAAGGTTTTAAAACTGATTTGGAAATCTTGCCTGTCCGGGGATGTTGTCGTCGGGGAGCGGCCATACTATAGATAACCATATCCACTGTTCCCCAATCGTTCTTAATAGTTTCAACCACCTTCGCGCGCATTTCATCGGAGAAACCATCTCCGTTGAAACTTTTAGCATATAACCCTTCATTGGAAGCCTTTTGTTCGAAACCGACCGAGTTGTACCATCCAGCCGTCGCTGTACGTCGCTCATCCGCTTCCTTTTCAAAAAACACGCCGATCGTTGCCGCGCCGCAACCAAAGGCTGCCACAATCCGCGAAGCTAAACCAAATCCCGTGGAGGAACCGATCACCAAAACTTTCTTCGGACCATTATCGAACACACCCTGTTTTCTAACATAATCAATCTGTTCCTGAACATGCTGGGCGCATCCATCGGGATGAGCGGTTGTACAAATGAACCCACGAATTTTTGGCTGAACAATCATAATATCCTCTTTCTAATCTTTCACCACGGATGCCTTTTTGGCAACCATCGCAATACCGGATGTTGTTAAGACAAACTTTTCCCGGTCCTCCTCTAAATTATATCCAATTGTTGTATTCGGCGGAACAATGACTTCCTTGTCAATAATCGCGTTTTGAATTTTAGCGTTTTCTCCAATAACGACACTTTCCATAATAACCGAGTTTTTAACCTCCGCATTTTTTCCGACAATCACATTCGACGATAACACCGATTTCGTAACCGTCGCCCCTTCAATAACACATCCACCGCCAATCAAAGAATCTACAATAGAACCGGTATTTCCCTCGGCACTGCTCACTTTAACCGGGGGATATTGTTTATGGTATGTTCTGACAGGCCAATTCTTGTCGAACAGATTAAATTCCGGATTCGGTTTAACAAGATCCATATTCGCCTGATAATACGCATCCCGCGTTCCGATATCACGCCAGTACTGCGGCTTTCCTTCCCGACTGGTGAAGTTATGGACAATCACTTTTCGCCCATCTTTCAGCATCCGCGGAATCACATTTTTCCCGAAATCACGATCCGACTGCGGATCTTTAGCATCTTTTTCTAATTCGTCCAACAGCACATCTTTTTTAAATAAATAAATTCCCATGGATGCTGATATCATACTCGGATTCGCGGGAATAGTTTTCGGCTCCCGCGGCTTTTCCTGAAAACCGAGGACATTATCATTGTCATCAACCTCGACTACGCCGAACTGGCTGGAGGTTTCTTTAGGCATCGGCACACAGGCCACCGTCACATCCGCATTTTTTTCTTTATGAAAATCAATCATCCGCTGATAATTCATTTTATAGATATGATCACCGGCCAGAATTAATATCAATTGTGGATTGATGTCTTCAATCGCATACGAATTTTGGTAAATCGCGTCCGCGGTTCCCTTATACCATTCATCCCCGATTCGCTGCTGGGCGGGAATAACATCCACAAATTCCCCCAGTTGGGTTGATACAATATCCCATCCAGCCAGTAAATGCTTCTGCAGAGAAAACGATTTATATTGTGTGAGAATATAAATTCGCCTCAGGCCGGAGTTAACACAATTACTCATCGTAAAGTCAATGATCCGGAAAATTCCTCCGAAAGGAACGGCCGGCTTTGTGCGATCCCGGGTTAAAGGATCCAGCCGCTCTCCCCGTCCACCGGCTAATACAAATGTTAAAATACCTCTCATAATACCGCCCTAACTATCTATAATTTGAATATAAGTTATTCCTATCGCTGTTTCCTGATTATTGTCGTGTATTATACTTGCCCCTTTATATTTTTTCAAGAAGAGATACCAGCTTATCCTTAATGTCTTTTGGCTACTGCCCCCCTCTTGAAATATGCTCCAACCTCGTCAGAGTTTGCTGCAAATTCTCATTTTCCGGATTTATAGACAAAGCCACCCTGAAAGCATTTTTTGCCGCCGGAATATCACCCAAGGCCTCATGGGCCTCACCGATCTTCTGATGAATTTCCCAAAGATTAGGATTAATTTTGAGCAATAAGGAATAAAGAAATATCGCTTCCTTGTATTGCTGATCTTCAAAAACAACATCTCCAATCTGTACAGCGTCTCCAATATTGCCCGGCTTCATATGAAGCGCCTGAACAAGCGTATCATAGGCCTTAATATATTGTTTATTTTTCGCGTAGGCCTTAGCCAATACAAACCAGGATCGTGGATCAGACGGCCATCGATCCCGGATAATCTCATACTGCTTGACAGCGCCATCATACTCTTCCATGTCCAGATAAGCCCGTGCCAAATTATAACGCCCTTCCTGATCATTAGTGTCTATGACCGCGGCCGCACGAAAATATTCGAATGCATCACGAAAATGTTTTTGTTTGCCATGAATTTGTCCGATCAATTTATAAACATCGGCTGAATTCGGAGACAGTTTTATTGCGGCCTGCGCCTCAGCCATAGCTGGGCCATACAAATTTAGAGAATCCAGTGTGAATGCCCGATAATAATTGCGAAACGGATCAACTTTAGTCGATCCGATTTGAAGTAAATCTTCTTCCTGCGCCTCCCATTTACTCAGATCAATTTCGTACTGATCAATAATAGGCCGATTTTCGGGAATATCTTTGAGAAAAATCATACCGTCATAATCAAAGTAAACGACTTTCCAATCTTTATGATCATATAAATAACGCAAAAGTTCTTCGGGAATATGCTGGCGGATAGAATTTAGAAAAACACCGGTTATTTTATAACGGCCAACGGCCTCCTCAAACACATCACCATCCCCTTTATCCCAAATTTTCTGATAAAATCTAAAAAAGGCTCCGCCATAAACCTCTGTCCTCCCGTCAATAAATACTTTTATATTAGGCCAGGCCCGCCCGATCAAATACGCACCGGAATTAAAATCATTGAAAAAATTTCCCTTAATATTATTGTCGACAAGAAAATCCACCGCCTTGTTCGGAAAATTCCGCTGGCTGACACCACCAAATTCACTCTTACGCTCATGTTTATCAAAGTCATAATAGCCCCGAACAGAAATATCCTGAAAATAGGCCAAAATCCATAGTGTCAACATCAGCTTTCCGATAATTGATGTTAGATGAAGAAATTTCGGGTCGGAAAAACGAATCGGAATGACATCTTCGGAAGAAATATACATAAGGTTTGTCACAAAAACCAAATACGCCGCAAACGCAAAAAACGGCATGTTCCGCATGGCCTTTAAAGAAAAAATGAGAAAAATAAGCCATAGAATTAAAGCACTAATATCAATCTTTCGACGGCAAAAAATGAATGAGGCGAATGAAACAAGAATCATAATCTTAAAATAGATGAAGTGTGTGATGTCAAACAAATTATTCCATGTAATGGGCTTTTGCAATTCCTGAATGTAATCAAAAAAGATGCGATTCTCTCCTGAGAGAGAAAAAAAGACGGTCAGCGGATATAAAGCTCCTTCGAGAAATTGAGGATTAAGCAGACATCCCATCACAACAACAATAAACACAAATTTCAAACGCTGATATTCACTGTCATTCAGGCGTCCACACTCATTCCACTCATAAGGAAGACGAACATTGCGTTTAATCCATTCCGAAACAATCCCCAAAAAGACAATCAATGGACCGAAAAAGAAAAATCCATGCATATTGGTCCATAACACCTGAACAAAAAATAACGATAAGGCCGCCCACTTTTTATCAATATGCAAGGCCAAAACATAAATATAAGCGGAAAAGAAAAATAAACTGAATAAATCCGGACGGATAGTAAAACGGTGTTGATAAACAAGGTAAGTTAGTAATAATATAAACGCCGTTAGAAATTGCCTGTCACGACTATAGCCGATAAACAATAATAACATCATAGTGAGCGTGACCAGAACCATCTGCATCGCGATGAGCCCGTCTGCTCCCCATACACTATAAATCTTGTAAACAACAATCTGAAACAGCCATTCGTGATTATTCCAGGGATGGCCGGCAATTGTATGCGACAAAAAATCGTACGTCGGAACAAACCCATTATGGACAATAAATTTACCGGTCGCTAAATGAAGCCATAAGTCGAGATCTTTAACTTCCAGGCTGGCTGAAAAAAACAACAACCCAAACAATGCGGCGATAGGAAATAACCCGAATATACGGCTGACCTTTTGCCAGAATTCCTGACTCATAAAACATCCTCAAATAGTTAAAATAGACCGTTGACCTTATCTATTGTTTAACATAAATCCCGGCCAAAAGAAACATTCCTTTCAAAAAACTCAGTGGTAATCGCCTTGCGCTCTATTCCAGAACAAGATGACCGTCTCCCTGATCCTGCAGACCTTTGGAACGATTGACTTGAAAGTTTGTTTTATGACTAGGCGTTTTATATTCTATTGCTGCTTTAAGAAGTTCTTGAGTGTAAGGATGGATTGGATTTTGGAAAATCTGATCAACTGTTCCCAGTTCGATAATTTTTCCCTTATACATCACGGCAACATTCTGACAAATTTTTTTTACAATTTTTAAATTATGCGTGACGAACAAGTAGGTGAGATCATACTGTTTTTTCAAATCATTTAACAACCGAACGATTTGTTCTTGAATCAGGACATCCAGAGAAGATACAGCTTCATCGAGAATGATAAATTTGGGTTTTAGAATTAATGCGCGGGCAATCGCAATCCGCTGGCGCTCTCCCCCGCTGAATTCATGCGGATAACGATACAATACCTCCTCTTTGAGCCCCACCGCCTGAACAGCCTCTACCATTAATTCATGAAGACCGGACTTTGTCGGTTGTAAACACATCGCCTCTTTTAAAATTTTTCGGATGGTGTAGCGCGGGTCAAGACTGCTGTAAGGATCTTGAAATACAAACTGCATATTATGCCGGATTTTTCGCATATCCCTGTTCGAATAATCGGTAATATTCTCTCCATCGAAAATGATCTGTCCTGCCGTCGGTTTAATAAGTTTCAAGATCACCCGGCTCAATGTGGTTTTTCCACACCCCGATTCACCAACCAGGGCAAGGCTTTGTCCCTTTTCAATTTTCAGACTCACCTGATTAACAGCGTGAACAAAGGCTTCGGTTTTCCCTAAGAAGCCTTGTTTGACAGGAAAGTATTTTGTAAGATCTTTTAATTCCAGTAACATTAAAACTCCAGGGCCTGCATTAATTCTTTTGTATAATCATGTTTTGGCCTTTCCAAAACATCACTAACACTGCCGGACTCTACCAGTCGACCGCCCGTCATAACCGCCACATCATCGGCTAAATGCGCGACAACGCCCAGATCATGGGTAATCAATAAAATCGAAACGCGAATCTGCTTTTTCAAACGCTGAAACAATTCGATAATGCGTGCCTGCAACGTAACATCCAGACTGCTCGTCGGTTCATCCGCAATGATCAACTTCGGATCGCAGGCAATTGCCTGAGCAATCATGGCCCTCTGACGCATTCCTCCGCTTAATTGATGTGGAAAATTACGCGCGTTTTGTTTCGGGTCCGGCATGCCGACTAAATCCAGCAACTCTAAAACCCGATGCTCACGTTGTGTCTTGTTCAAATTTGTATGGAAACGCAACACCTCTTCAATTTGATAACCAACAGAAAAAACCGGATTAAACGCATTCAATGGATCCTGAAAAACAAAGCCGATATCTTTTCCACGGATTTTCTGCAAGGAATGTTCGGGAAGCCGTACAAGGTCGTTATCTTTGTAAAATATAATGCCATTCTTAATCATCAGTGCCGGATGCAAAAGCCTGAGAATCGATAACGCCGTTGTGGTTTTACCACTACCCGATCCCCCAACGAGCGCCGTCACCCGCTCTTCTTCAATCGTTAAGTTTACTTTATCAACCAGCACCTTTTCACGATCAGACATCGGAACAGTAACGGTTAAATCTTGTATACGGATCAGTGCCATTAAGAAGACCTCTCTGATTTTAACATCGGATCCAAACAATCCCTCAACGCGTCCCCGATCACATTAAAACAAACAACTGTGACAAAAATAAACGCCGCCGGCCACAGAATCCACGGAGCAAATTTAATACGTACCGTGCTCATTGCATCCGCCAGCATGTTTCCCCAACTGGCAAAAGGATCCTGAATTCCCAACCCGATTAAACTCAACGCAGACTCTCCTAAAATATATCCCGGAATAGATAACATCACGGCAAAAATCGAATACGATAAGGTATGTGGTAAAACATGCTTGATAATAATACTAAAATCGGACAATCCAAAGCTCTTGGCGGCCAAAACATAATCACGCTCCCGCAGAGACAAGCACATCCCGCGGATAATACGCGCCAGTCCCGCCCAGCCAATAAAGGACAGAATAATAATGATTGTAAAATAAATCTGTACGGAATTAAAATCATCCGGAACGGCCGAACGCAAAGCCAGTAGTAAGTAGAATCCCGGAATCATCATAAACATCTCACAGATTCGCATTAAAAGATTATCCACCCAGCCGCCATAATATCCTGACAATCCCCCGACAATTAACCCCAGTGAAAACGAAATCACTACACCTATTAAACCAATAGAAAGAGAAATCCATCCTCCATAAAGCAGGCGAGAAAAAATATCCCTCCCTCTGGAATCCGCCCCAAAAAGAAAAATTCTTCCTTCCTCCTCCACACCAAACAGACGAATGTCTATGGAAAAAGACTTCTTAAGCTTGTCTATTGAATGGTTGAATTCCTCCTGAGACGAAGAAAGCGGCATAGTTTCTACTACTACTTTTCCATCAACATTAACTTTCTTTTCTTTCGGCTTACGCTTTAAGACATCCAAAAAATCCGGAAAATGATATTTATCTCCTTGAACAAAAAACTGAACAGGATATTTTTGTGTTTTATCTATGACATATTCTCTTTTATGATATTCATTAAATGTTAATGTAATACCGTTCACATATGGCCATGTTAATCCGTTTTCATCAAAAAAGTGAACGGGCGTCGGCGGACAATA
>JAGQKQ010000169.1 GCA_020430005.1 Candidatus Omnitrophota bacterium | reverse complement strand
GTTAACAAAACGTATTTATCGTTTTCCACATCACTGATTAAACCAATCGAAATTCCGGCTACCGGATTCTTAATCGGAACACCGGCATCCATTAAACTCAAACATCCCGCACACACACTGGCCATGGATGAAGAACCGTTGGATTCCAGAATTTCAGAAACGATACGTACAGTGTAAGGGAATTCTTCTTTAGTTGGAAGAACGCCTGCAATCGCTTTGGCCGCTAATGCCCCGTGCCCGATTTCTCGACGCCCCGGACCACGGCTTCCACGCGCTTCTCCTACGCTAAACGCCGGGAAATTGTAATGCAGCATAAAGTTGTTGTACGTCAATTCCTGAAGACCTTCAACCATTTGCTCATCACGTTTTGTTCCCAACGTACAAACCGCTAAACTTTGTGTTTGCCCACGCGTAAATAATGACGAACCATGTGTTCGTGGTAAAACATGAACTTCCGAAGCCAATTCCCGCAATTCTCCTGGCTGACGGCCATCCGCGCGTTGGCTTTTTTCGAAAACCAATTTACGGACAATGTCATATTCTACCAAATCAAAAACCGTTCGAATATTGCCAGCAGTGACTTCTTTGTCATTCACTTTATACGGTTCATAAACGCTCATGTCACTAACTAACCCATCGAGAACCGCATGCTGAGCATTTTCTCGTTCAAGTTTATCGGCAATACCGAATGTTTGCTCTAATTTATCATAGGCCAATTCCGATACTTTGGCTTTCAGATCAGGATGTAAGTTACTTAAAGCAACTTCTGTTTTAGGTTTTCCGACCTCTTTTTGGAATTTGTCCTGGGCTTCAATCTGCGCGGCCATTTGATCTTCCGCGAATTGCAGTCCTTCAACAACTTTATCATCAGGAACCTCTTTTCCTTCCCCTTCAATCATGACAATCCCTTTGCGGCCACCAACGACGAAGAGTTCTAAAGAACTGTTTTCGCGTTGTTCATACGTCGGGTTTGTCACAAACTGACCGTCCACCATACCCACACGTACGGCAGCGATCGGTCCGTTAAATGGAATATCGGAAATGTGAAGTGCGGCCGAAGCCCCGATCATCGCTAAAAGATCAGGATCATTTTCGCCGTCACTGCTGATAACATTCGCTGTAACAACAACATCGTTATAGAAACCTTCTGGAAATAATGGACGGATAGGTCGGTCAATAATACGCGCTGTTAATGTTTCTTTTTGAGTTGGACGTCCTTCGCGTTTAAAAAAACCGCCGGGAATTTTCCCCGCGGCATACGCTTTTTCTTGATACTCAACCATCAATGGAAAGAAATCTATATCTTCTTTAGCCTGTTTTGACATACATACAGCCACAAGAACGGTTGTTCCACCCAAAGTGGCTGTTACGGCCGCATTGGCCTGTTTGGCCAGCTTACCTGTTTCAATAGTTATAGTTTGTCCCCCGCAGGGTATTTCTAATCGAGATACACTCATTATTTCAACCTCACTTACGTAAATTCAATTTTTCGATAGTTTCTTGATATTTTTCGGAGTCTTTTGATTTCAGGTAGGCCAAAAGACGACGTCTTTTACCGATCATTTTTAGAAGACCACGCCGAGACGCAAAATCCTTTTTGTGGCTTTGGAAATGATCTGTCAGGTAATTGATTTTCTCGGTGAGAATAGCAATTTGGACGACCGGGGATCCTGTATCTTTAGGATGCGTCTTGTAGTTATCAATAATTTCTGTTTTTTTTGCTTTAAGCATTGTCATTTGTACTTCTCTCCTTCTACATAAAACATTAATTTGCCATTGGGTAACCTGAGCCAGCCTGCCTCATCTCAAGATAGATATAAGGATTAAGACGTAAGAAGCAAAAAATATCCCAGAAAATTCTCAGATTTTGACCTTACTTCTTATCTCTTACTTCTTGAGTAGAGCGCAACCCAGCCTCGTCAAACCATTTGACGATGGCTTCCCCCCAGATAAGTTTTTCAATTATACTATCCGCCTATCCATAAGTCAAGCCTTAATGGGGCACAAAAAACCATTTTATTTCAACAATTTATAGACCTCCAGGGAGGGTGTTTCTAGGACTTTTTCATAGTACTGAGCGACAAAATTTTGCTCCTGTTGGAACTTAACCCGGTTGGGCGGATACTGGAAATAAATATCCTCAAACCAGGGCGGCAACTCCCGGTGCTGGATCACAAATTTGGGCTTATTTTTCTCCAGCTGGGCCATATATTCCCGATGCCAGTCGTCATCCAGCCAGGCAAAAATGCTCATTGAAAACCGACCGACCGCAGGACGATCAAGTAAAAAATGATAGCTGGCCAACTCACCAAAAGCTGTAAATCTTTCATTTTCATAGATTTGTGAGCTTAAATACTGCTGAACCCCTTGAATATCTTCTGCCTGTGCTGACGGAACGACAACCCCTCCGGCCCTTTGGAGTATTAGAATATCGGCAGGACGACCGGCAAGTGGATTTAACTGGACCGTATCCTTCCCCGTTATTTTGGCCTTCACATATTGAAAGGTGAAAAAACGCCGGCTGTAACGGGTCCAGGCGTAGCCTAATGAGGACATCACCAAGGCAAGAATCAGAAAATTAATGGCCAACCGCCTGATATGGGCCGTCGTGTGTTTCTGCTTCCACGTGCGGAAGTGGAGAAAAACCTGTTCCAATAGAAAAAACAACAGCAACTTTTCCGGCTGAAGCGCCATCTCAAACTGAGCGGCCTCAATATTCCGGAACGCCAAAACATAAAGTATCAGTCCATAAAAAAACAAGGGAATACAAAAAATCAGCCGCTTCTGCCCTTCTTTTTTCCGATGTTTATAAACAAAATACATGGCAAAAAACAGATAACAATAAACCGGGGTCATATGTTTAAAATGCGGCCCGACAGGATTAAACAACGCCCCCAAAGCACTTAACAATGTATCCGGAACTTCACTGCCCAGCTGAACTTTAAAAACCTTTGTCATCTGTGTCGAAACGATATAGACATTCTCCAGATAAGGAATTAACGCCTGGTGCAGACTTAGATACATGGCATAAATACCTAAGGGAATTATCAAGGCAAAAATATACACCTTCATAGACTGAATATATTCCGTACGTACAGATTTTTGAAGATACGCCATCAGAGCAAACGTTCCCACACCGGCGGCGACGGTACAGAAACCGACATCAATACTCGTCAAAAGTGCAATCGCCGAAAAAATGCCAGATAGAATAAGCCACCTTTGTTTTCGGCCCCGCAAATATTCAATAAGGAATAGCACAACCAAAATACCTAACGCAAAACGCATTCCGCCCCAGAACGTGTAAACAACACGAGGAAATGTCCGCGCCACCAAAACAGGAACCATTAAATAGTAAATCAAGCGGGTCTGATAAATCTTTCGTCCCGCCAAAGTATATAAAATTAAGGTCAATACCGTTCCAAAGTAAAACCACCCCGCCAGCATGGCGACGTCTTCACCAAACATATTCATAACGAATGCCGGCATATATAATTCAAACGGCCCACGAAGGTAAAAGAAATCCCGAAAAGGAATCTGTCCGTCGAGAACAGCAGAAATTCCCGGAAGGTAAATGCCTAATTCAAAAAGATTGAGTTGTCCAAAGAGATAGTAGGGATTAAAGGTAATGATAATAACAAAAAAGGTTAACAAAAACGTATCAACATACCGCGGCTTGGGTAACATGTTTAGTTGTCTGCGCCCTGTTTCGACGCGGAAGGATTGATAATAAATGTTTTAACTTTCGCGGGATCAATTGTGATTTCTTCGGAGGAATCTTTTGTTTTTAAGTAATCTTTTAGCATAAGCTGCATTTCATCATATTGACTCATAGTTTCATTTTCCAGTTTCTGCGGCTGGGAAACCGCTCGAGCCTGATCGATAATACGCAAAAGTTTTTCTTCCGACATCCGATTTAAATATTTGTTGGAAATATCCCGATGAATGTACCGAAGAATATCCTCCGATTTTTCTCCCTCATAAAGAGAAACGATTTGTTTAAGGCGCTCTTCAAACTGCTTTTGCTTGTAGGCTTCCATAGAGGGATAGAATTTTCCCCCCATATAAATTTGTACCTGATCGGCTTTCTCCTCGGCACTGACGTCCGAGATTCCCGTAAAGCCGACTGAAGCCAATAGGCCCAACAAAACGAGCCCTTTAAGACTTTTTCTTAACATTTTTTCGTGTTCCGCCTTTTATTTTTCTTTTTAGATTTTTTTGTTCCCGTTCCAGCTTTTTGACTTCCTCCACAAAATTCTGTAATTTTACGGTAGGTTTGGCCGGATTCCGGGATTTGGCATATTCCTTACCAATCTGGTAATACAGTTTTTCCTTCTTTAAATTCATAGCTGTCGAATCCAAATGCAGCTTGCTTTGATGGGTAATTTTGGCAATCTCCTTTTCACCCTTCTTCGCAATTTCCGAGGCTTCCTTGGAGAATTCAATCAGTTTCTTTTTGGTTTTTTCCCATTCTTTTTTAAAATCAATATGACTTTTCATTGTGCCCTCACTTTACAGTATTTTTTATTATAACAATCATACTC
>JAGQKQ010000168.1 GCA_020430005.1 Candidatus Omnitrophota bacterium | reverse complement strand
CCGCTTTCTTAAGACCTTCCAGTTCCTTCTCAATATTTTTCTTGTCATCATCAGAAACTTTATCACCATAATCTTTTAGTGACTTTTCTGTGGAATAAACAAGCGCGTTCGCATGATTCACAATTTCCACTTCTTCTTTTTTCTTTTTATCTTCTTCGGCGTATTTTTCCGCTTCTTTCACCATTTTATTGATATCTTCTTCTGATAATTTTGTCGGAGCCGTGATCTTGATAGACTGCTCTTTTCCTGTTCCCTTATCTTTTGCGGAAACATGAACAATTCCGTCGGTATCAATATCAAAAGTCACTTCAATTTGCGGAACGCCGCGTGGAGCCGGTGGGATACCATCAAGCTGGAAATGACCAAGCTCTGTATTATCATTCGACATTTGCCGCTCTCCCTGAAGAACACGAATATCAACCGCCGGTTGATTATCTGCTGCCGTCGAGAACACCTGACTTTTCTTAACAGGGATCGTTGTGTTGCGTTCGATTAATTTGGTCATAACACCGCCCAATGTTTCGATTCCCAATGTCAACGGTGTAACATCTAATAGAAGAACTTCCTTGGCTTCTCCTTTAACGATACCCGCTTGGATAGCCGCACCTAAGGCAACACATTCCATCGGATCAATACCGCGTTCAATCTTTTGTCCAACTTGTTTTTCAACAAACTCTTGAACAACCGGCATCCGTGTCGGACCACCGACAAGCACCACTTTGGCGACATTCGGTTTTTCACCAAGTTTAGCTTCCGCGTCTTTTAAGGCCTGCTTAATAGGACCCTGGCATCGTTCCACAATCGGACCGATAAGACTTTCTAATTTTGCGCGATCGATAGAAAGATTTAAATGTTTCGGTCCACTGGCGTCTGCCGTAATGTACGGAAGGTTGATTTCCGTCTGAACCGTGCTGGAAAGCTCAACTTTAGCCTTCTCTGCTGCTTCACGCAAACGCTGAAAAGCCATTTTGTCGTTCTTTAGATCGACACTGGATTCTTTTTTGAATTCCTCGACGATATAATCAATCAGGGCATTATCCATATCTGTTCCACCAAGGTGATTGTCTCCACTCGTTGATAAAACTTCAAACGTGGCCGCTTTATGTTCATCATCCCATCCCATTTCAAGAATGGTAACATCCAGCGTTCCACCACCCAAATCGAAAACCATGATTTGCTGTTCTTTTCCGGCTTTATCCAAACCATAAGCCAGACACGCTGATGTCGGCTCATTGATAATCCGAAGAACTTTTAATCCGGCAATTTCTCCGGCGTCTTTCGTAGCCTGACGCTGGTTGTCATTAAAGTAAGCCGGCACAGTAATAACCGCTTCTGTTACCGTTTCGCCAAGATATTTCTCGGCATCCGCCTTAATCTTTTGAAGAATGAACGCACTGACTTGCTGCGGTGTGAATTCTTTACCCGCTACTTGAAATTTGTGATCTGTTCCCATTTTACGCTTGGCCGCGTAAATGGTTCCTTCCGAATTAACCGGCGCCTGTCGACGGGCAGGTTCTCCCACTAAACGCTGTCCGTCTTTTGTAAACGCGACAAATGACGGAAACGCTTTTCCCGAAGCCACTCCCGCTCCTTCAGCGGAAGGGATAATTACCGGGCGACCGCCTTCCATAACGGCTGCCGCTGAGTTTGATGTTCCTAAATCAATTCCGATTGCTTTACCCATGATACTCTCCTCCTTAAAAAGTCATAACGCTTGACGCGCTAAATTATTTAAATATAAATCTTATTTTGCTTTGGCAACTTTAACCTTTGCTGTTCGGACAACTCTGTCCCCTAAATAATATCCTTTTTGAAATTCTTCAATGATAATACCGTCTTCATATTCGGCGGTTTCTTCCTGCATCAGAATTTCATGACAGTTGTGATCAAATTGTTTTCCTTTTGATTCCATCGGTGCCACACCATTTTTCTTTAACATCGAATGAATATTCGCCATAACCATCTCGACACCTTTTAAAAAAGCCGCGTGATCTTCCTTTTTTTCCTGAGCAGCCTGAACGGCACGTTCGAGATCATCGAGGATATTCAAGAATTCAACAATCAGTTCTTCATTCGCGTATTTGATAAACTCAATCTTTTCCCGCTCCATACGTTTGCGGGCATTATCAAATTCCGCGTAAAGACGCACATATTTATCTTTATAATCAGCCGCCTCATCAATAAGCTTTTGATGATCTCCTTCGCTGATCTCAATCATCTTGGAGGATTGATCTTCGGCTTTCGTATCTTTATTTTGCGCAGACTGTTCAGCCGCATTCTCATCCGGTGTATGGTCCACGTTCTCTGTGTCAGTTTTTGATTCTTTTGACATTTCTTTTAACCTCTTATTAATCCATTTGTTCAAATAAATTTGAGAAATACTCCAGAGCGGAAACAACACGTTCGTAGTCCATTCTGGTTGGACCTAGAATGGCAATGCGCCCCCTGGCTTCCCGCAAACGAAATTCGGAAATAACCATGGAACAATTTTCCATTTTGGAATATGCCATTTCATGACCAATCAGAATATCAATTTTTTTGGCGAGATCTTTATTAATGATTTCCAAAAGCTGTTCTTTCCGTTCCAGGGCGGCCAGAATATCACGGATTTTTCTCACATCCTGATAATCTGGATAATCAACAACGAAATTTGTTCCTCTTAAGAAAATCTGGTTTCCGCCTTCAATTGAAACAATACTTGTATAATGTGTTGTATTGGATAACACTTCCGATGTCTTATCTAGCAACTCTTCCAGTTCTTGGGTCGCCTTTTGGTATTGCGACTTAATCCGGGCTTTTTCGTCTTCTAAAAGCTGAATTTCACGCATCAGATAATCCACATAGTAGCGGTACCCCTTTTGTGTTGGTACCCGTCCGGCCGAGGTATGCGGATGCGTTAAATACCCATCCTCTTCCAGTTCCGCCAAAATGTTACGAATTGTAGCCGGACTTAAATCCAGACGTGACTGTTGCGCGATAAACTTGGAACTGACCGGGGAAACCGTTCTAATGTACTGGTTCACCGTAAGTCCCAAAATGGTATCTCTTCGTATTTTTCGTTCTTCTCTTCGACTCATAATATTTTTCTAAGCTTATTTTTCTCTTTGAGTTACATTTTTTCTTAAATTTAGCACTCTATCATATCGAATGCTAAGTCGATATTATAACAAAAAAGATAATCATGTCAATAAGCAATTTCCGGTATATTTGTAATACTATTTAGAGTAGAGATGCACCACTAACCGTGGGCCAGCTGGTTCAGTTTTTCGATCAAAATCAGCATTTCCTGCGTATAACCTTCAATGGCCGGCACATTTTTCTGCAGATCGGTAATATCCGGCTGAAGCGGTCCGGAATGATAAAAACGTAATACAAGGCTCCCCTCAATCACTTTGAGCGAGACAGCCGGCCGGCCCCGGCCATCCATAACAACATAACGTCTTAAGATTTTAACGATTTTCGCGTCTTCCAGAAGTTCCTGGGCCCAGGTCTTGTTATTGGTAATAACATCAAACGCTTTCAATTCTTTGGGCATATGAAGCTCTTTACGCTCAGCCGGAATGTCTTCTGGAACTTCGGAGGCCATAAAGAGATCCTGTGTAACAATCTTTTTTCGCTGCTTTTCTGTAAAGTTCAAGCTGAAATGACCGGCTGTCGTAGCCTTCAAATAATACTGATCTACATCCCCCTTAAAACCGCTCTCTCGTGCAACTTCAAAGATAAAATCCTGCCCTTCAAAACGGAAACAAACCCGCTGACGGCCTTCCTGCGATTGCAGCGTGCCGTCCGTGTACTTTTGTATATCTTCCAAGAATGTTGCCGGAGATTTTTTTACGGAAGAACCGCCACCCGAGAAAAGCAATACACCCGCCACAACCAAACCTATCACAACAAGCGCAATCAAAATCATGATCAATCCATTCTACTCAATAACCGGAAATCCTTGTTCATCATATGTTTTAAATGTAATCTTCGCGCCTTTTTCATAAACGACTTCTGTTTTCAATTGGCCCGAACTAAAATACGTTTTGAAAGTCCCGTCCCGTTCATTGTTCCGGTAATCTCCAATCGTTTTAACTGCGCCGTTTTTATAGAACTCCCGAAACAACCCATGCCTTTGTTCGTTCTTAACATTCACTTCCCGCCACAACTCACCCGTTTGATAATATTCTTTCAGTTTCCCCATCCCGCGCTGTTTGTCTGTAACAATACTTTCGCTTTTAAGATTTCCTGTTAAATAATATTCTTTAATGGTTCCCTTAGGAATACCATTGGAAGCCTCAAACGCGCGCAACAAACGGCCGCCTTCATCATATTCACGAACAATCCCCTCTTGCGATCCGTCGACAAACTCAGTCGTTCGGATAATATATCCTTCAGGAGCATATTCCTTGGCCATCCCATTTTCTTCCCCATCCATATACTCACGTTCATAATGAAGCTGTCCGTTAGGCCGGTATTCCTTAACTTTTCCGTTTAATTTGCCATTTTCATAAAGGGATTCGCTCCGCAATATTCCATCGGCATAATAAGCTTTAGCCACACCATCCAATTG
>JAGQKQ010000167.1 GCA_020430005.1 Candidatus Omnitrophota bacterium | reverse complement strand
CCCCCTTTTATTATTTGGGGGATATTTATCTACAGATCACAGAACACCGATCACAGATCACTTAATTTTTATATCGCTTCAAAACCATCGCCGAATGGATTCCGGAAAATCCACTGGAGGTTTTTAACATACAATTAACTTTTTTCTCCCGAGCCACATTCGGCACGTAATCTAAATCACATTGCGGGTCCCGCTCTTCTTGATTAATCGTTGGTGGAAGCATGTTCCGTTCAAAAATTAAAGAACCGACGGCTAGTTCAATCCCATTGGCACCGGCTAGCGGATGACCAATCATGGATTTTAATGAACTGATCGGCACCTTATACGCATGATCGCCAAAAACCATTTTATAAGCATTGGTTTCAAACACATCGTTTTGACGCGTGGATGATCCGTGCGCGTTAATATAATCGATCTCTTCCGGTCTAACTTTCGCGTCTTCCAAAGCCAGACGGATACAAGCCGCTTTGGCATCTCCCTCCGGCGGCAAATCTGTCATGTGATACGCGTTACACGTTGTTCCAAAACCAAGAATTTCACAATAAATCTTTGCGCCACGTTTTTTCGCGTGTTCTAATTCTTCGACGACCAATAATCCTGCTCCTTCAGAAATAACGAATCCGTTGCGTTTGGCATCAAATGGCCGCGAGGCTTTTTCGGGTTCATCATTATGCACAGACAATACGTTGACAGTATCAAATGCGCCAAAGGTAATCGGTGTAATCGGGGCCTCGGACGCTCCGGTAATCATGACATCAACATCCCCATCCTGAATGGCTTCCAGAGAAAACCCGACGGAGTCTGTTCCGGCCGTACATCCGGTTGAAATAGTGTTACACACACCGCGCAATCCGTATTTCGCGGAAATCTCGCTGGATGGTGTATTAAACATAGCCGCGTCATAGAGATCCGGACGAACAATTGTCGGATCAATCGGGTTCTTACCGCTATCGGTCACAAGCGCAAACTCTTCTTCTAAATACTTTGTTCCACAAATCGCATTGGCTAAAGATACACCGACACGATCAAGATTTTCCTTCTTTAAATCTAACCCGGAATCTTCCAAAGCCATGCGTGCGGCCACCATGGCAAACTGAACGAAGCGATCTGTTCGCACAGCTTCATCACGAGTTAATCCCCACTTGACAGGATCAAAATCACGAACCTGGGCGGCGATTTTCGTATTAAACATGGACACATCGAATTCGGTTACCCGACGGATCGCCGAACGGCCATTGATCATCCCGTCCCAGCATGCGTCTTTCCCGATTCCATTCGGTGAAACAATTCCCACACCTGTAACAACAACTCGTCTTGACATGTTTCTTCCTTTGTATTTGTTGCCAAAATTAGCACCCGGCAACTGTTAAATTAAATTCCTTTTTCACTTCTTCTTTTGTAAAATATTTTCCTGTGCGTTCAACGGCATGAACCATTTTAACTATCTTCCTGTTGAGCTCGGCCTCTGAGCGGATTTGTGAAGACATAAGAACCACTTCGCCATTAATAAAATCAATTTCACTCGTCTTGCCCCGCATAATGCTTTGTAATATTGAACCGTACAGCGGCTTGTCGCTCAATGTCGTTAATGTTTTATGAATAATGTCCGCCGCCTGTTCTACCGGCATAGCTGTTAGACCGTAAATCCGATCCGTTGGAAAATCCGGCAGAGAAACCAGTTTCACATTCGCTTTATTAATAATCTCAATACCTTCTCTTAATAACAAAATACTTAAGCGGCACAAATCCATATCCGCAAATGTTTCCTGCATCGATTTGCCAATTAACGCCGGAATACAATTATTAAAATTAACGAACAATTTTAAATATTTCATACCCACAATATCGTTCGTTACCGTGACGGGAAAAGCTTTGCTAAGAATGTCCGTAATTTCATGTGTCTTTGGATCAACAGGCGTATACGGTTTTCCAACAATCCAGTTTCCTTCAAAATTAAAGGTAATCTCTCCCGGCTTCACATACGTTGATCCAAACATCACAATACTGCTCAGCATTTTTTCCCGTTCAAAATGGACGCCTAAAATGCTATCAGCCTGAACGCCATTTTGCGAACTAAGAACATAACAATTCTCAAGATATTCATGATTATGCTGATACGCCGCTTCCAGATCTTGCGTTTTCGTTGTGAAAATAACAAGGTCATATTCGCGGTCTAATTGTGTTGCCGCTTTAACCTGAATTGTCTCGTCGCCACGGACACCCGTGATCTTCAAGCCATTTTTGGAAATCGCGGCGACCTGATCATTTCGTCCGACCAGAAGTACATCTTCTCCAGCCTTTGTCAAATACGCGGCCACCACCGATCCAATCGCTCCGGCTCCTATAATTGCAATATTCATAATTGTGGTCCGTGGTCCGTGGTCCGTGGTCCGATCACAGACCACAGAACACAGATCACTTATTCATTCTCATATTGTTTATAATCAAATCCCACTTCATCAAACAGACGAATCATCAAACTGTAAAAAGCCAGCGGTACTTCGGTCAAAAAGGCGCGTACAACATCCTCTTCTTCAACCATCGAGGCTTTTCGTTCCTGCGCATTAATCACCGCTTTTTTATCGACCACTTGTTTTGCGATATCACGATGAAACAAAGGCAGTTTACGGATCATTTCGTCATATTTCTGACGGGCATTTGATTCCCATTCTAATTGTGTTTTGATATTTGACATATCTTTTGTCCTATTCGCTAAGTGGTCTGTATTCCGTGATCCGTGTTCTGTAACAGATCACAGGCCACTGACCACAGATCACTTTTATGCATTACTTCCAACACGGGAGTTTGCTTCCCATTTGGAAATGTTAGACATAAAGTCTTTTACGCAAAGTTTTACTTTTTCATCATAGTTACTGGTAAAAATACGGTGAATCCGTTCCGGCTTGGAATAGTATTCCCGCATACACCAGGCGCCCAAACGGCCGACTTCTTCAATTGTTAAATGATCCGTTGGAATAACTGGGTGTTGAAAATCCCAAACTCTTAAATCAATCTTATCTGGATCAAACCATCCTTTTTTAATTCCATACTTCCAGTCAGGTGAATTCGGCACCGGCGTTAAATAATCCAGCGCGAAGATATCCGGATCAATTTCATCAGCAATACGCAATCGTTCTTTAATCTTTGCTTCTGTATCATCTTTTAAACCGATTAAAACCGTTCCAACACTACCAATATCATTTTCACGTAATATTTGAATTGTTTTACGAATCTGTTCAACCGTTACACCCTTACCTTGTTTTGTTAAAGTCATGTCATCTTCTACTTCAACTCCAGTAAGAGCTAAAAACAGCCCGGCTTTTTTCATTAATGGTAAGATATCATGCTGGCTGACCCATTGATCGGCTCGACCTAAACAAACCCAATCAATTTTATTTCCACGTTTAATTTTTTCTTCACAGAATTCGATCATCGCCTCTGTATCAGAGTTAAACGCGTCGTCCTGCATAACAACAGTATTGATTCCATATTCCTTTTCAAGAATATCCAATTCATCAACGATTCGTTTTCCTTTAAGCCCACGCCAAGATGTAAAATCCTGTGCCGCTGTACGACTATCATATAACGCCCACTCATAACAGAAGTGACACTTACCCGGACATCCTCGAGACGTCATCATTTCCGCAAATGGTTTCCAATAGGTATGACCAACATATTTTGTCATTGGAAACAAATCATAGGCCGGCATAGGCAATTCATTTAAATCAGGAATTAAGTCTCTATGTGGACCAACAACCATTGTTCCATCTTCTTTACGGGAAACTAATCCTGGAATCTCACGCTCTGGAATCGGATTATCCGCTTTGCCGTTATTAATTAATTCTTCTAAAGTAATTTCCGCTTCCCCGATCATAATATAATCAATCGTTGGGTTTAAGCGCATTTGACGTTCCCAATCTCCGGAATACCAAAGTCCGCCGGCAATTGTTTTTACTTCTGGATACTTCTCTTTAATTAATCGAAGCCCTTCATTGAAATACCAAATAACGGCTGCTCCACAAGTCGAATGAAGAAGTTCACCGACAAAAACCATATCAGGTTTAATCTCATCGACACGCTTCATCATGCCGTCCCAGTCAAGCCCCTCCGCTCTCGAATCAATAACCGCCGGTTCAGCAAGCCCTTTTTCTCTTAAGTAAGCCGCTAACTGCGCGTGCATTTGATTAGCCGCTAAATGATGTCCGTGTGAATCCCATGCTTTTAATGGTGGTGTTAAAAATAGTACTTTCATAATTATTCTCCTTTAATGTGTTAAATGTAAAATGTTAAAAGTAAAAATATAAGCCTTACAGATTTTCAGCACCTCTTACATTTGACATTTAACTTTTAACAATTTTCTTAATTACCTTTATAATTTTTGTCATTATAAAAATCTTTATTACTTTCCATTTACTTAGTCAGAACCATGCCGATACGAGCGGCACACCTCCGGGTGTTTTATCAATACAAATATGCTTCGATTGGGTATACTCCAAAAGTCCATTGGCTCCCAGCTCCCGCCCGAAACCGCTTTGTTTATATCCGCCGAAGGATGCTTCATTA
>JAGQKQ010000166.1 GCA_020430005.1 Candidatus Omnitrophota bacterium | reverse complement strand
TACAGCCCGCCGTTTCCACCGGACACCATTCAAAAAGCCAAGAAACTGAACAAAAAGTATTTAATGCCTCTAAGTCTTTATCCGCATTATTCCAAAGCAACGACGGGGTCCAATATTCATTATTTGCAAAAGGCGATTGACAAAAATTATCCGAAACTTCAAATGATTCCGGCACCGGCTTATTATTTACACAACGGCTATATTCAGGCCTTTGCCGACCGTATTAATGAAACGGTTAATAAGGGAGAAGCTCTCAACGATTTTTATTTATTGTTCTCGGCGCATGGATTACCTCTCTATTTTCTGAAAGAAGGAGATCCATACCCATTTCAAATTACACAAACAGTTTCCAAAATTCTGGCGCGCTTAAATCGCACTCAAAATTGGACCTTAAGTTACCAAAGCGCCGTTGGTCCCCTGCAATGGCTGAAGCCGGACACCGAGGCCATGCTAAGGGCTTTGGCCAGACGCGGCATCACAAAAATTTTGGTCGTTCCGGTATCGTTTGTGGGAGACCACATTGAAACCATTCACGAAATTGACATTGAATATCGTGAAGTTGCCGAAGAAATCGGAATCACGGATTTGCGGATGTCTAAAGCTATTGAATGTCACCCCGGATTTATTCACGCCCTGGCCGATACGGTCGAACAAGTTCTTATTCCATCGGGAGTTCATTGTGAACGGAGTGGGGAAGAAGCATCTTCTCTCACAATTAAAGAAGGAGTTAAATAAACTATGGAAACAACCCTCTTGATAACTTATGCCGTTCTATTAGGTGTTGGCGGTATTATCGGTTACAAAAAAGCGGGAAGCAAAATGTCTCTTATTAGCGGACTGCTATCCAGCACTTTAATTTGTCTGGCGTTGTACCTTCTAACAATTGACCCTTTCAAGGGCTTTCTTCTGGCAGCTATTGTGAGTTGTTTATTGGAAACTGTTTTTACGCTTCGTCTGATTAAAACAAAAAAATTCATGCCGTCCGGTCTTTTAATGATCTTAAGCTTGATTGTTTTTGTTGTTTGTCTTTTAAAAATTCTATAAACCGGAAAATTTTGTAACATTATGGAAGTTTTAAGCGAACATGCCGTTTTTATTTTCATCGCCGAGCTCGGCATAATCATCCTGGCCGCCCGTATTTTTGGAGAAATTGCCGGACGTCTGGGACAACCCGTCATCGTTGGAGAGGTTCTCGCCGGAATTATTTTAGGGCCGAGTATATTTGGTAAATTTCTTCCGGAATGGCGACACACATTATTTCCGGAAACCGGCCCGCATCCATACCTTTTACAAGGGATTTCCTGGTTATGTGTTATTTTTCTTCTTCTGATTACCGGTCTTGAAATTGATTTTCGGGCCTCATTACGGCAGGGAAAGCAAAGCATCTATATTTCCTTATTGGCCTTAATATTTTCCTTTTCCGGTGTTTTCCTGATTACACCATTTTTACCGGATTTTTTGTATCCTCCTGATGTAAATCCAACGCATATTAATCTGATGTTATCTCTGGCGCTGTCTGTTGTTGCCATTCCGGTTATCGCAAAGATTTTATTTGATTTAAAAATTCTCCGTTCCGAGGTTGGATTGAAAGTCCTAACATCGGGAATCTTAAGTGACGTATGGGGCTGGTCACTCCTTGCCGTATTGATCGCACTTATTGCTCAGGGCAATTTAACGCCGCTTACAGTCATCAAACCTCTTGTTACCATGGTGCTTTATTTAGGAATAACCCTTTCGGTCGGCCAAAAAGCCTTTGATAAATTTCTCGATGCTATTGGTTACAAAGAAATGACAACAACAACAATCCTCGCCTTGGTTTTTGCACTGGCTTTGATTAACGGAGCGCTTGCTCACCTTCTGGGTATTCACGTTATTTTTGGAGCATTTATCGCTGGAATCCTGGCAGGGGAGTCGGAAAAAGTAACGCCTTACATTCGACAGTGGATTCAGGAATTCATTTTTGCGGTCTTTGCACCAATTTTCTTTGTCCTTATCGGTATGCAACTACAATTTGATACAATTACGAGTTGGTGGCCTGTTATTTTACTATTGAGTGTTTCATCTGTTAGTAAAATCGGCGGGGCTTATTTAGGCGCCGTTTTGGGTGGTTTGGGACGAAAAAATGCCCTGGCCGTTGCCTGCGGTTTGAATACTCAGGGAACCATGGGAATCATTGTGGCGTTGATCGGTTATGAAATGGGTATTCTCAATGAAGCCATGTTTTCCGTTATTATCGTTATCTGTATTTTTACGTCACTAGGTGTTGGACCACTATTGAAATGGGCCATTAAAGGTGTCCGTCGTCCTTTAGCCAAATATTTTGATCGGGACCATGTCTTCTTCGATGTGGAAGGGGAAACCAAAGAAGAAATTATTGAAAACCTAACAAAACTTATGGCCAAACGGAAACTCATTTCAGAACCGGAAAAGGTACAAGAGGCAATCTGGCATCGGGAGCAAACATTGAGTACCGCCATCGGAGAAGGCGTTGCCGTTCCGCATGCCCGTCTTGATAACTTAAACGCGCCGGTTCTTTGCTTTTTCCGACTGCATTCACCGGTCGATTTCGGCAGTCCCGATAACAAACCGGTACAGCTTTTATTTTTAGAATTAACAGACAGCAATGATGACGGTATGCAATTAAACCTTATTGCCCAGGTTGCACGTTTTATTTCTTCGGCAGAAAATCGTAACCGTTTGCTAAACTGTACCCATGAAGAAGAAGTCCACCATATTTTAAGTTTTGATGAAACGATCTAGTTGCTCGTTGCTCGGGACTCGTCGCTCGCAGTTACAAGTAACGGGCGACTAGTAACGAAATATGAAATATTTAACACTCGGTATCAATATTGCGGCCGGCATGGCCATATTCACATTTTTGGGTTACTGGTTTGACCAAAAACAAGAAACAGAGTACGGCGTTATGATCGGAGCTTGTTTTGGCTTGGTCTATATGTTTTATGAAATCTGGAAGGTTGTAAGGGATACGAATAACAAATCTTAATACAAATTAATATGATCTTTATTATTTCCCTGACGGTTTGTTATATTATCAACGTCCTGTTAGGAACACCATTACAGCACAAGATTATCATATTAGGCTGGACATTGGCCGCCCTGAATTATATAATTGGGCAACTTTTGAAAAATAAAGGCCTAGGGCAAGAAGATATTAAATTTCTGACCTACGCGTTTGGTCTGAATTTTTTGAAATTACTATTCATCTTATGCGTAACAGCTGTTATATTAAGGAAAACATCCATTGATCCATTCATCTTTATCAGCTCCTTAATGGCAAGTTACGGCATTTTTTTAATCGAAGAAATAAGAAAACTTTATGGCGTCAAGCGAAGAATTTAATTTAGACGAATATATCCTGCATCATTTGACCGATTCTCAAGAATGGCATCTGCCGTTTCTACCGACAATTCACCTTCCGGAATGGTTAAGCCTGCATGGGGTTATGTTATTGTTATCCTCATTTTTTCTGACATTATTATTCGGCATATTGTATAAAAAAGAACAACGGGTCCCTAAAGGATTAACGAATCTTTTAGAAAGCTTTATCATTTTTGTCCGGGATGATATTTCTATTAAATATTTAGGAAAAGAAGACGGGCGAAAAATGGCGCCATTATTCTGCAATTTTTTCTTTTTTATTCTCATGTTAAATATCATGGGATTAATTCCGTTATTTTCCACAGCGACAAGTAATATTAATATTACCGCCGGTCTGGCGATTATTACGTTAACCTTTATGATTTTCGGTGCGATTTATAAAAATGGGATTAAAGGTTTTTTTAAGGCCTTTATTCCATCCGGTGTTCCTGCGCCGGTATTAATCCTTTTAATTCCGATTGAAATCGCAGGATTATTTATCAAGGCGTTCGCTTTAACAATTCGACTTTTTGCCAATATGCTGGCCGGACACATTGTCATTATATCCTTATTAGGATTGATTATTATCATCGGCAAAGTTGCTTTGCCGGCGATTTTCTTGGCGGTTGGCATTTATATTCTGGAAGTTCTGGTCGCGTTCTTGCAGGCCTACATTTTTACATTATTATCCGCCATGTTTATCGGACAAATGTTGCATCCGGATCATTAAGCGGCTATGACTTTACAGAGAAGAAGATATTGATATAATACACACAACCATCATCATAAAAATCAACGAAAGGAATAAAGAATGACTGCAGCAACTTTCGCAACAATCGGAGCCGGACTGGTAACTGTGGGTGCGGGAATCGGGATCGGACTCATTGCCGGAAGGGCCATGGACGGCATCTCTCGTCAACCTGAAGCCACAAATAAAATTCAAACAGCTATGATTATCGCCGCCGCTTTAATTGAAGGGGTCGCGTTTTTCTGTGCCGTTATCTGTTTTATGGCTCTTGGTAAATAACATCAACCAACGGAATTTTAGACATGGCAAACAATACCGATTATGTAACAGAAATGCCTGTGGGTGATCACCATTTAGAGCAGGAAGTAAAAAGTTATTTTGATCCTAACACTTCCATGATGGTGATGACATGGGTTGTTTTCTTTCTTCTCTTGGCCATTCTTTATAAATTTGCATG
>JAGQKQ010000165.1 GCA_020430005.1 Candidatus Omnitrophota bacterium | reverse complement strand
ACAACTCATCCTCATTCAACTGCCCGACAGTCGCCCCATGAGTACATTTCACATCATCCGCAAAAATCTCCAACTGCGGCTTAGTATCCACACGGCAATCCTTGCCGAGAAGAAGATTCTTGTTTAACTGATAGGAATTGGTTTGCTGGGCGATATCCCGCACAAAAATCTTTCCGTTAAAAACCGCCCGTGCCGCTCCGTTTAAAACACCTTTATACAACTGGTTGCTGACACAATTCGGAAAACGATGATCCACGGACGTATGATTGTCCACATGCTGATCGCCATAAACACTATACAAACCATTTAAAGTGGAGTTAATTCCTTCTCCTTCTAAAATAATATCAATATCATTACGCGCCAAGGCAGCCCCGGCGACAACAGAAATACTATCCAGATTGGAATTCGCTTCCTGCCAGACACGACTATTACCTACATGAAAAGCCTTAAGACTTTCCTTCTGCGCCTTGCAATAATGTAATGTCGCGTTTTCTGAAAGATAAATATCATTTAACGCATTAACAAAATACGTAATATCATCCGTAAAGGCCACGTGACTTTCTAAAACGGTGGCTTCTGCTGATTTTCCTAAATGAATAATACTGCGGGGTAAAGATAATGAATCCCCATTGGACGAACTCGTTACATGTACCACATGAACATCATCTTCAATAACCACATTGGCATCAACCTTAATAAATACACCGGCATTCATCAAAACGGTGTTTAACGCCGCAAACAAGGTTGTTTTATTCGTCTCATATTTATTCCAAATTTTCTGAATGAGCGCTTCTTCCGTTTGAATAGCCTCTTTCAACGGTAAAATGGTTAACCCTTTGGGTAAACGATCTAATTTTGATAATTCCTGACTGAACACACCATTAACAAACGTGACACGAATTTTGTCATTCGCTGTATACCGATCAAACCCTTCTTTTTCTTTAAGCTCTGCCTGGCGATTTAAGGTATATGATCGTCCAACCGCCGTAGAAAGATTGGTATACTTCCACTCTTCATCTTTGGGTGTTGGAACTTTTAGTTCGTTAACACGCGCCAAACTGGCGTTACGCAGGTCTTTTAACCACGAGTTCGAGCCCTCCTCAATGGTTTTCTCCGCTTCTTCCGCAAAATTATTGATAAATGATATATTGTTACTCATATGCATTCCTTTATTTTATTTTTAAAACATAAGAATGTTTAATGTAAAATGTTAAAAGTAATTTTTAACTTAGAATTATAGAACATTTTACTTTTTACCTTTTACACTTAATCAATTATTTAATTAACCAATCATAACCTTTTTCTTCCACGGCCAGGGCCAATTCTTTCCCTTCCGATTTGATAATTTTTCCATTATGTAAAATGTGAACAAAGTCAGGAACAATATAGTTTAATAACCGCTGATAATGTGTGATCACAAGCGTCGCATTATCTTTACTTTTCAACTTATTAACACCGTCAGCGACAACTTTCATAGAGTCGATATCCAACCCGGAATCGGTTTCATCCAAAACAGAAAACCGTGGATTTAAAACGGCCATTTGAAGGATTTCATTCCGTTTTTTCTCACCACCGGAAAAATCGACATTTACCGGACGGTGAATGAATTTATCATCCATATTAAGAAGTGCCATTTTCTTGCGAAGATATTCGTCGAACTCCAGCGGGTCCATTTCATTGGCCCCCTGATGTTTACAGACTTCATTAAATGCCGCTCGTAAAAAGACGGATGTGTTCACCCCGGGAATTTCCACCGGATACTGAAACGCCAGGAAAATTCCTTCCCGGGCACGCTCTTCCGGTTCAAGATCAAGAATATTAATCTTCTTGAAATTCACTTCGTAGTTAATCTCTCCATCGGTTACTTCATATTCCGGATGTCCGGCAATCACTTTTGCCAGCGTGCTTTTACCGGAGCCGTTCGGTCCCATAATCGCGTGCACTTCGCCAGGATTTATCGTTAAATTGATCCCTTTTAGAATTTCCGTATTATCGCCTTCAACTCTTGCGTGTAAATTTTTAATTTCAATCATTTCTATAATCCTTTTTTAAATTTATTCTTCATGTGATCTGTGCTCAGCAGTCTGTGATCTGTAACGAAACACGGACCACAGACAACGGACCACATAGTTTTAATCCATTATCGTTGAAATATCGTCTTTCGTATATTTATCTTTATCCGGCTGCCGTTCTTTTTCAAAGATATAATTCTCGATAACCAGATAGTCCATATTCGTACACATAAAGCACCGATAGGCATCATGCGGTGTACATACAATCGGCTCTCCCCGGATATTAAACGATGTATTAATCACCACCGGACAGCCGTTAAGATCTTCAAACTCTTTAATGATCCGGTAATACAAAGGGTTTGTATCTTCGGTAACCGTCTGCACCCTGGCCGAATAATCAACGTGCGTCACCGCCGGAATAACCGAACGTTTAATTTTTAACTTCTCGATTCCTTGCTTATCGGTTGCGCGGGACTCGGGGATAATTTTATCTTCCTTAACCGGAGCAACCAATAACATATACGGACTGGACTGCTCCTGCACAAAGTATTCGGACACTTTTTCATTTAAAACGCTCGGGGCAAAAGGACGGAATGATTCACGGAATTTAATCTTCAAGTTAATAAGTGTCTGCATTTCCGAACTTCTGGCATCCCCTAAAATACTGCGGCCGCCCAAAGCCCGCGGCCCGAACTCCATTCGCCCCTGAAATAAACCGACAACTTTCAAATTATTGATCAATTCCGCCACTTTTTTGGGAAGATCCTCAGATGGAATCTTTTGGGCAACAGCTCCCTCGGCCTTAATGAAATTACAAATTTCCTGTTCACTGAATTTCGGTCCCAGATAAGATCCCGACTGGTAATCCTGCTCACCATCGGCTTCCCGTGGCTTTTCCAAATACCGGTACCAGACAAATAGAGCTGCCCCTAACGCGCCTCCGGCATCGCCAGCTGCCGGCTGGATCCACACATTTTTAAAACGGCTTTCTCTTAAAATCCGTCCATTCCCCACACAATTCAACGCCACCCCACCAGCCAAACATAGATTTTCCAAACCAGTCTCTTTGTGTAGATAATTCGCCATCTTCAACATAATCTCCTCGGTCACATCCTGGATCGACCGGGCAATATCCATGTCCTTTTGTGTGATCTCGCTCTCCGGCTTACGTGGCGGGCCGCCGAAAAGATCATGAAAATGTTTGTTCGTCATTTTCAAACCGACCGGATACTCGAAATATTTCATATTTAATTTAAAAGAACCGTCTTCCTTAATATCCACTAAGTGTTCCCTGATCAGATCGGCATATTTAGGCTCTCCATAAGGCGCCAGCCCCATCAACTTGTATTCACCGGAATTCACACGGAACCCAGTGTAATACGTAAACGCAGAATATAACAATCCCAAAGAATGAGGAAATTTAATTTCGCCTGAAAGATGAAACTCATTGCCATTCCCTTGTCCGTAGCTAGTGGTGGTCCATTCCCCCACGCCGTCTAATGTGAGGATCGCCGCCTTTTGAAAGGGCGATGGATAAAAGGCCGACGCCGCATGCGATTCATGATGTTCGGGAAAAATAATCGGAATATTGTCGCCAAATTCCCTGATAAGGAAATCTTTGAGAAACAATTTTTGTTTAAGCCAGACCGGCATGGCCATAAGAAAAGATTTTATGCCTAACGGCGCATAATTCAAATAGGTATAAATGAGTCGCTCAAATTTAACAAAAGGCTTTTCGTAATAGCTGATATACGTTAAATCCGCTTTCGTAATACCGCCTTCTTTGAGGCAATATTCAATCGCTTTACGCGGAAACGAATCGTCATGTTTTTTACGAGTAAAGCGCTCTTCCTGAGCGGCCGCGACAATTGTACCATTTTTCACCAAACAGGCGGCACTGTCATGATAAAACGCGGAAATTCCAAGAATATAGATAGGTTTCGAATCCGACATGGTCTTTAGCATATAAAATTATGGCGCTGATTTCCAGCAAAATCTCTTAAAAGGGGGACGTGTAACGTGCCTAGATTACGGTACCATTTTTCGTCTGAGCTGTAAAAAATACCGTTCCAGCGTTACCGTTGTCAGGAAGCCGGTCAAAACGGACGCCAGAATATAGAGTAAAACAACTATGACAGACGGATCCTGCTGATAAATCCGGGCAAATTGGAAGATGGAATTCCGGGGACACGTAACTAGTACGTGTCCCCAATATTTGCCCAATATTATTACACGTCCCCAGATTACTCAGAGCCCCCTTACTTTGCTCCATTCTCGTTCTCAAGATTTTCTGTAAACTGCCAGAAAAAATTCTCTAAATCAATAAATCTTTCATCTTGAACAAACAAACGATGCTCACCGTCTCTTACAATTTCGAACAATGATAAAACCTCACTAGGATAATCATAGCGTGCTAATGGCACCTTCCAGATATTCGCCTCCTTAAGCAATCTTTGTAACTCCAAAACTTCTCCTTCATCTAAAGGCCTTTCCTTCTGAAATATTATTTCTCCAGTTAAAGTTGCTTTTTTAATAACCGCCCTGCCCTCCCCACTATCCAAAACAATTCGAACACAATAATAATATTCGTTTGGCAT
>JAGQKQ010000164.1 GCA_020430005.1 Candidatus Omnitrophota bacterium | reverse complement strand
TTTTCGCGCCGTTGCTTTTATTTTTTATCATCTCTGGATCCTTTCAGACATTTCATATGCACGAACAGAGAAAAAAGGGTTCTTATGTACCGCCCAAAATACTTAAGTCTTTAGCGCAAGTGCATATGCATCAAAGCCTGCCTTCAGAAAATAATCAGTGGCCCAGATCTTCCGAGGGATTCAAAATATTGGTCCTTTTTATGTCCTTGGGTTTGGGTATTACAGTTTTACTGGGGGTCTACATGGCCTTCAAATACGCACCGGGCTGGATGGTTTGGGTAACTTTAATATCCGGCTTTCTTATCCCGATTTTTCTTTTGTGGGCGGCGAAAGGCTTTAAATAAAACAAAGAATTATGTTCGGCAAGCTTATTTCTATCCAGAATGTTCTCAGTGAGCTTCGGAGAGTCTGGCGACGGTTTCCGAAGCTTTTCTGCATTTAAAGAGTAAGAATTCTTAGTATATTTATTGAATGTCTGGACAGATAAGGTAGAATAGACATTATTAAAAAGGAGGGAAGTATGGCTGGAGAAGGAAAAAGTAAAGTTGTAGCTGCCTTATTGTGTTTCTTTTTAGGATGTTTAGGTGTCCACCGTTTCTACGTAGGAAAAGTCGGAACCGGTGTTCTGTGTCTTCTGACGATGGGCGGTTTGGGGATCTGGGCTTTGATTGATTTTGTCATGATCCTGTTGGGCAAATTCACAGATAGTAAAGGGCAGGCATTAACATAAAAGGTTGTAAAAGGCGTCTTTTTTTAGAAAAAGGCGCCTTTTTTCTTTACAAACTATTTTTTTATGCTAATATTTAGCTTAGCGAAGCAAAATATGTTATCCTTGTAGTGAGAAAGAAAGTATCATTGGAGGTATCTTTATGAGCAGAACAGAAGATGTGGCCAGAGAAATCGCGGTACTCATGCCGATTATTGCCCGTAAGTTTTTCCTGAAATTCTTTGAGAGCGTAAAGCTGACACAGACCCAGATTTTTACTATTATGACCCTGGCGGATAAGGCGCCTTGCCGGTTGAACGAATTGGCCGGCATTATGGACATCACACCGCCCACCGTAACGGGTATTATTGACCGTCTTGAAAAATTAAAATATGTAAAAAGAATCCCGGATACGGAAGACCGCCGGGCTGTCAATGTTGGCTTAACAGCCAAAGGCGAAAACATTGCAAAAAGTTTGCGGACAACGATTAGAGATAACTGGAAAGATGTTTTATCTAAACTACCGGAAGAGGACCAGGAAAATTATCTGCGTATTATAAGGAAAGTGGTGGAGAATTTATAATGGTAAAAGTACGAACATTTTTACTGCTGGTTTTTCTTCTGATTCCCACACTTCTTCAGGCCCAGGAACAAGGAATAAAAACCTATCGTTTATCGCTGGACGAAATTATCCAATTGGCTTTGGAAAACAATTTTGATATTCAGTTGGCGAAATACGACACGTTGATTTCCCGGCAGGATGAGAAATCAGCCAAATCCATTTATGACACTGTTCTGGATGCTGAACTTGGCTATCAAAAAGATCAAAGCCAGCAGACATCCAGCATATTCGGCACAAAAAATGTGACTAATGAATATAACGTGGGGCTATCTCAGAGGCTTCCAACAGGAACAAAAGTGCGTCTTGGTCTGGATAATACCCGTAATGCGACAAACTCAGTATTTTCAACATCACCTGTTACACATGATTCAGCCTTTGGTGTATCGGTTTCCCAAGACCTGGGGAAAAACTTTCTAGGGATTCAGGACCGGGGAAATATCAAATTAACCATGCTGGCTGTCGAAAATACACAGTACACCTCTTTAGAAATTATCGAACACAATATCGCGGATGTTCAAAAGGCCTATTGGGATTTGGTCTTGGCCATGGAGCGGGTTGATATTGAAAACGACATGCTGGCCCAATCCAAGCAGCTTTATGATCTTCACCAAAGAAAATTAAAAGACGGTCTTGTGGAGCCTCCTGAAGCGTATCAATCAGAAGCTAATTACAAAAAGCGGATTAATCAACTGAAGATTGCTGAAAATGAGGTAGAGAACCGTCGTGAAACATTAAAATTGTTATTAAACATCGATGATACCCGGGCTGTTATTGTCCCGACGGAGAAGCTGGTACTGGATAATGACAACCTTGTGCTTAGCCAGATTCTGAAAACCGCTATAGAAAACCGTCGTGATTATAAAAAGGCGCTTAATGAGGTCAAGCGTAAGGATCTTAACTTAAGTATGAAAAAGAATAACCTATGGCCGGAAATTAATTTATCGGCTTCTCTGGAACGGAACGGATTGGGTGATCATTTTGACCAGTCAATCGAAGAAGCGATTGATAAAGATAATCCCAATTTTATGGCTGGACTGACGGTTGAATATCCCATTTTTAATTCAGACGCGCGGGCTAAGTTGAAAAAAGCGGAATATGAAAAGGCCAGGCAGTTGGTCTATTTAAAATTTATTGAGCGAAAGATTGCGATGGAGGCCGTGAATAATCTGCGGGACCGTAATGTATTATATGAAGTGGCGCAGAACGCGGAAAATATCGCGCTCATTCATGCCGAGAAATTACGGGAAGAAGAAAAGCGTTTTAACAAGGGGCGTTCCGATACGGACACCTTGGTTCGTTTTCAGGAAGACTTGATTCAGGCGCGCTATGAAGCGGCCCAGGCAAAATATCAATACCGTTTGGCGGTTATTGAGTTAAAAAATGTGACAGGGACACTATTAAAACAGTATTGGAACGAAGAAATCTAAAATGAAAATAGCCGAATTCTCTATCAAAAATTCTTTGCTCGTTAACCTGGTTTCCGTATTTATTATTCTCGTCGGCCTGTACGCCATGATGAATTTGAGACGAGAGGCTTTTCCCCAGGTTGAATATGATATTCTGACAGTCACAACAGTTTATCCGGGCGCACCAACGGAGGATGTTGAAAAGTTTGTCACCATTCCTATCGAGAAAGAATTAAAGGCTGTCAGTGGTCTTGAAAAAATCACGTCCACTTCAGATGAGGGATTATCCAGCATTGGGATTTATATCGATCCTGAAACCCATGATAAGAAAAAAGTGATTGATGATGTTCAGCGGGCTGTTGACCGGGTGAGTACGCTGCCTTCTGAAATTGATGATGACCCGGAGGTTTTTGAGCTGGCTACGCGGGAATTTCCGGTTATTGAGATTTCCTTAAGCGGTGATGTGGGAGAAGCCCAGCGCCGCATTTATGCGGAAGCTCTGGAAGATAAATTAACGGATGTCGACGGGGTTGCTCAGATCCGCAAATATGGCTGGCGGGACCCAGAAGTTTGGGTGGAGGTCAATCCGGAAAAACTCAAAGAATATCATGTCTCTATTGAAGAAGTCATGGCGGCGTTACGGACACAGAATGTCACAATTCCAGGAGGACAGTTAACGACGGATACCGATGAATTTAATGTGCGAACAACCGGGGAATTTCGTACAAAGGAAGAAATTGAAAATGTCATTATCCGGGCCAACGATTCCGGTAACTGGCTGAAGGTTAAAGATGTTGCCGGTGTCCGGGAAACTTTTGAAAAGGAAGTTACCGTTGCGAAAGTTAACAGTGAGCGCGCGACAGCCATGGTTGTATTGAAAAATGAACAAGCCGATGCGATTAATGTGGTGAATGATGTTAAAAAGGTCCTGGAAGATTTTCGTAAAACTATTCCCGAAGAACTTAAAGTCACAACGACTAATGATTTTTCTTATTATGTAAAACGGCGTTTAGGAGTATTACAGAATAACGGGGTCATTGGATTTGTTCTTGTTTTGGTGATTCTCTTTTTATTTCTGGACCCTATTCCTGCTTTTATGACAGCCGTGGGGATTCCGGTGGCGATGTTTTTATCCTTTTTAGTAATGTCGATTCTGGGTATCAATATTAATCTGGTTTCCATGCTGGGACTGCTGCTGGTATTGGGAATGCTCGTCGACGATGGGATTATTGTCGCGGAAAATGTCTATCGTTATGTGGAAGAAGGGATGGAGCCGCGTGCAGCCGCTATAAAGGGAACGAATGAAGTGGCAGGGCCGGTTACGGTCACCATTTTAACAACATTTGCGGCGTTCGCTCCGTTGATGTTTATGGAAGATATTATCGGAAAGTTTATTAAAGAAATTCCGATGGTCGTTATCATTACATTATCCGCGTCTTTATTTGAGGCCTTTATCATATTGCCGTCTCATTTGGCGGATATGATCGCGTTTTCCAAGCGCAGACAAAAAGAACATAAGCCGCACAAAGAAAAACGTTGGTATGTGGTTTTAAAGAATTTATACAGTAAAAGTTTGATGGTGGCTTTAAAGGGGCGCTATGTTGTTATGGCAATGCTTATCGGAGTATTTTTGTTTTCCATATGGGTAGCCAAAACACAATTAAAAATGTTATTGTTTGCCGGAGAAGGAATTGAATATGTCTGGGTACGCGCGGAAGCGAAAAAGGGTACGCCGTTGGAGAAAATGGAGGAACTTGTGGCTCCGGTGGAAGCGATCATCCGTGAATTACCCGAAGACGAGTTGGATTCTTATCGGACCTATATCGGTGCCATTCAAACTGAACAGGGCGCCTTTGATCCTAATGCGAAACGGGGATCGCATTTAG
>JAGQKQ010000163.1 GCA_020430005.1 Candidatus Omnitrophota bacterium | reverse complement strand
TCGTTTCCATCGCGTTTTTGCTGAGCGCGTAGGAGTCGCCCACATAATCCCCCACTCCGTAAATGATTTCGGGGGTCACATACGAATGCACTAAGATAACGGCATTTTTCTGCTCTTTGAGGTCTCGGACTTCATTAATCAGCGGCACCAGCTCTTCACATTTTTTCAGGGAATATTGACACACGTCCTTCCCCACTTTGACGTTCTTCAGCGCTTGATAGAGCTCTTCCGCCGTTATTTTGTCTTTTGTAAGCATATCTTTGGATGTCATTCCCGCGAAAGCGGGAATCCAATTTAAGTAGATACATGCCCGCGCAGGCATAACGATTAATATTATTTAAAGGACAATATTATAGCGAAGAACCGGATAAATACAAATCTTTTTGATAAGCCTCATTTTAGCAGAAAAACACGGTATTGACGAATCCGGAAGTCCGTAAAAACCTATGAATTTCCCCCTAATTCCAGCAATTTAGAGGATATAAACCGTTTATACATCCGCCGGTCAAAACACCCGATAATGACGCCATCCGCGTTGGCTATAGGTAGAAATCCAAGATTAAAGCTATCCATATATTTCTTTGCCTCTAAAAGCGACGTTCCCGAAGGGACAAAATGATTAAACCGATCCTTCACATCTTCCGCCAACAATAGACTAATAGAATCCCCAAATTGTAGAGAATTTTTGATGCCGTCAATGTTGATCAACCCTGCCAGATGACCTTGCCGGTCAACCACAGGGTACTGTGTATACGGACTATTGGAAAATAAATGGATAATTTCGTCACCCGGCGTATTTTCATGAATAATCGGATAATGGATATCCAAAAGATCATCCACCGTGGTGGACTCCAGAATATCCTCTTCCGTAATATTTTTCCCTATCTCCTTCGCCTTTGTAATGGCCAGTTTTACACAAGGCGGGCCGATCAGCTGGACAATAAATGTGGACGCCGTAATAACCACAATCACTGTGTTGGCCATATCGTCATTCAAAAAATGCGCCGCCACAATAGACAACCCGATCGCCACCCCGGCCTGACTGAACAGGCACCACGGCAAATATTTCTTAACCTCCTCCGGGGCCCCGCTGATTTTCGCGCCCAGATACGCGCCGCTCATTTTTCCTAAATTTTGCCCAAACAGATACAAAATAATAAAGAAGATTAATAAAGGACTCACCATTTGAATATTTAACTTTGCCCCGATGAACACAAAGAACAAAATAAAAATAGGTGGGGTGAAATCTTTAGACAAATCGAACAACTGCTTTGTCATATGCGGCAGACCGTTGACGACAACAACCCCCAAAACCATCGCCGCCAATAACATACTGACATCAATCGCTACCGCTAAACCTAAAACAAACATCACCGTACCGATTAAGAAAATCAGCATACGGTCTTTTTGATGATAATGTTTAATCGTCTGAATCAAAACATATCCGGAAACCATACCGATTATAATAGCGCCGCCGATTTCATAAAGCGGATGCCATAACATCATAAAAACATTTTCATGCACGCCGCCCAGCATACGCTTGGCCGTACTGGAAGCGATGGCAAACAAAGCGATGGACAAAACATCATCCAAGGCCACAATGCCAAAAATTGTTTTTGTTAAAGGGCCTTTGGCCTTATATTCCCACAGCACATCCGTCGTCGCCGCCGGGGCCGTGGCTGAAGAAATAGCCCCCAGCATTAATGCCAAAGACCAGGCCACAACCGGATCCTTTAACAAAAACGTTCCCGCTACTCCAAGCAGCACCGTCACAAGGGCAAAAGAAAAAATCCCTTCGCATAACAGAATCGAGAGAAACTGTTTTCCATAACGGGTGAGGTCATCTTTTTTTAGTTCTCCCCCGATCATAAATCCGATTAATCCCAATGCAAAATAGTTAAAAGGCTGAAATTTAGTAATCATCTCTTTGCTGATCAAATTAATTCCGCTTTGTCCCAAAATAATGCCGATGATAATGTACCCGACCACCTGCGGCACACGGATTTTCTGAAACAGCCTCCCACCGATGGTTCCGCCAAAGAGCGCTAATCCGAGGATAAATAAAATATTGAGATGAAAAAAAGAAATATTCGGTATAAAGTCCATAGTGTGTGTATTTCGATTAAATTTATGTGTTTTAATTTCCCGTTGCCACGGCAAGGATTATTAATCCTTTAGAGTTCCTTTAAGCGCGGCAGGTGATGCGTCTTCAATTTTAACCGGAACAATATCGCCAATAGCCCGCGGTTCGGATTGAAAAACGACCAATTGATTTCCATCGGCACGTCCAACTAAACAATCGGCATGTTTAGTGGAAGGGTTTTCAATAAGGACGTCGAGTGTCTTCCCTATATAAGCACGGTTCTTCTTTAAAGTAATGTCTTTCTGTAATTCTGTCAAACGCACAATGCGTTCGGTTTTGATCGCGTCCGGCACATCATCCGGATACTTGCGTGAAGCAATAGTTTGCTTACGTTCAGAATACTTGAATGTAAACGCTGTGTCAAATTCCACTTTCTTCATGACATCATAGGTATCTTCAAAGTCTTCATCCGTTTCCGAGGAAAAACCGACAATCACATCGGTGGACAACGCGACACCGGGCACTTTGGCACGAACATGATCGACGAGATTTAAGAATTCTTCTTTCGTATACGTGCGGTTCATCAAATCCAGAATTCGGGTGTTTCCAGATTGTAATGGTAGATGGATTTGTTTGCAGACTTTCGGATTTTCCGCCATTAAATCGAGAAACTTGTCGGGAAAATCTTTGGGATGAGGACTTGTAAAACGAATCCGTTCAATTCCGTTAACACGGCTGACCGCTTCCATCAAATCGGCAAAATCCTTATCCTCATGTTTATATGAGTTCACATTCTGTCCCAAAAGTGTGACCTGCTTAAATCCTTCATCAGCCAGACGCTTGGCCTCATCCACCACGTTGGCTACACTGCGGCTGCGTTCGCGTCCGCGCGTGTACGGCACCACACAAAACGTGCAGAAATTATTACACCCGCGCATGACCGCGATCCACGCGTTCACGCCTCGCGCTTCGGGGGCTATTCCCGAATGGGAACTGCCGCCCTTGGCTTCCCTTTTATCCCCGTATGACGACGTCCCTCTTTGCGGGTACACATCACTGTAGGTTTCAAACTCCGATAACGTGAGGTCGAATTGTTTGTCTCCCGTACGGTAACTTTCTTCAATCAAATCCGGCAGACGTTTATAACTGTCCGGCCCGGCAATAAAATCGATATCCAGGTTTTTATTTTCCAGAAGATCCGTGCGCAGATTCGTAGCCATGCAACCGAGAATACCAATCTTCACCGGCTTCCCGTTCCGTTTGTATTTCACATCGTGGATACGGCCATAGACCTTGCGGTGAGCATTCTCCCGGATAGCGCAGGTGTTCAACATCACAATATCCGCCTGCAGTTCATCCTGCACAAAGGCATACTTCTTATTTGCCAGAATCGCCTTCACCAATTCCGTGTCGTACACATTCATTTGACATCCCCAAGTCTGGATATAAACCTTTTTTAACATTACTTAACCTGCCTTAAAAATTGCTGAGTGGATAAAATATGCAATGGCTAATAGAACCAGTCCGCTCAAAAATGAATAAACAAAATTTAATTTTATCCATTTATTCAATAAAAATGGAATAAAAAAAGTTAACGACAATGGCACCGCAACCAGGATTGATACAGCAAATTTATTGATTTTGACCATATCATGGTGCTCAAAATAAGCAAAAATTAATGCCAACATAGAAGCTAATGGTAGAGCAATGATAAAGCCTGCCAGAATCGGTCTCTTCCCTGCCAGCCAAGAAGCAAACGCAATGAGTATTGCTGAGATTAAAATTTTAATAAAAAATAGCATAATATATGTTCCAGTCCTTTCTAAATATATTTATCTTTCATCATTTACCAGTGCCTCCGCTCTTTACCAATGTTTCGCGGATAGAAAGGTTTTGCATATCTCCTTATTCCGCTAATTTCCTTAATGTTGTCTTATGCTTATTATTCACCTTTCTAACCGCTTTACGAAAAGCCTTTTCCTTGTCTTTCTCATTACCTGCATCTGTTTTATGATCCAATAACTGTAAAATTTCGGCTTCCTCTGCGCTCTCAAGCGTTTTTATTACCTGCGCCTGCCATTTTCTAGGCATGGATTTAAAGGTGCTTGTGATGTTTCTACTCTGCTTATTATCCATTAAAGCTTTTAAGACAATAATAGCGGCGTCACGGTCTTTGATTGCCTTTTCCGCTTTAGGTCTTCGTGGTGAAATAATTAATTTATGCAGGCCGAAATTAGCGGGATGAGGCAGTTGGACAGTGAAGTTTTCGACCTTAATCTTAATCGTATTCTCGGATAGAAAATTAAGGAATCTTAAAGCCGTTGCATTAATGTGTAGTGTTGGTAATGGGAAGGGCTTGTCTCTTCCTCGTCCTCTTTCAGGGGTTAAGAATTCAAGAATCAGTTCAGGATGATCTAATTTCATATAGCCCTGACGACCTTTAAACGTCGTAATAAAACCAAGGTCTTTGAGCAATTCCGGAATATCAACCTCTTTTTTAACTGTTTGGGGTCTGTCAATTAAAAAATCAATATCTCGTGTCATTAGTGAAAT
>JAGQKQ010000162.1 GCA_020430005.1 Candidatus Omnitrophota bacterium | reverse complement strand
ATAAAATATTATGAAAATCAGAGAAATTATCCATAATAACGAGAGAGTAGCCTTAATTTTCCACTATAGCAAAATTGCCCCCGGAGTTCATTTTTATACGGATGCCTCCAGTTTAATGCAGGTGGGGAAGCAATCTCGAAAAAAAGGTTCAAAAATATCTCCGCATCGGCATATTTCTGTTGAGTTAAAGAGCACAGAAACCCAGCCGGAATTGTTATATATAGAAAAAGGAAGCATTAAGGTCATATTTTATGATGATGATTGGAAACCTTTCGAAGAGGTTGTGTTATTATCAAAGGATATGATATTGCTAATTCAAGGGGGGCATGGTTTTGAGATTTTAGAGGATACGCAAATGATTGAGATAAAACAAGGGCCCTATAATCCCGATGCAACAGAACGAATGGAAAGCGAAAGGTCATGATTCCTGTTTGTGTTCCTTATCTTGGTAAAAAAGAAGAGCGGTATTTAAATGACTGTATTAAGACTAATTGGATTTCTTCTGCTGGTGAATATATTTCCAAGTTCGAAGAATCTTTTAGTCAATATTGTGGCCAAAAGTACGGTATCGCTACGACTAATGGAACGACGGCGCTTCATCTGGCGTTAGCCGCGCTGAAGATCGGCCCCGGGGATGAGGTGATTATGCCGGCCTTTTCGATTGCGTCGACGGCTTTTGCGGCTGTTTATTGTGGAGCTAAGCCAATTTTTGTTGATGTGGAGCCGGATACATGGAATATCAATCCCGCGCTTATTGAAGCCAGAATTACCAAAAAGACTAAGGCGATTATTCCGGTTCATATGTATGGACATCCTTGCGATATGGATGCCATTATGAAAATTGCCCGTAAGTACAAATTGTATGTTGTCGAGGATGCCGCTGAGGCGCATGGCGCAGAATATAAAGGAAAAAAAGCGGGAGGCTTTGGGCATATCAGTTGTTTTAGTTTTTACGCCAATAAAATTATCACATGCGGCGAAGGCGGGATGGTTTTAACGTCCGATAAAAAGCTGGCCGAACGTTGCCAACGGTTAAAAAACTTATCTTTTTTGAAAGAAAAACGGTTTTGGCATGAAGAGTTGGGTTTCAATTTTCGCATGACCAACATGCAGGCAGCGATCGGTTTGGCGCAGTTCGAACAGATTGAGAAGTATGTTAACCTACGGCGCAAAAATGCGGTTTTGTATACAAAATTTTTAAAGGATGTTCCGGGAATTCAGTTTCCGGTTGAGCGTAAAAATGTAAAAAATGTTTACTGGATGTATGGTCTTGTTCTGGAAAAAGATTTTCCTTTAACCCGTGAACAATTGATGAACAAACTTCGGGATAAAGGCATCGAAACCCGCACGTTCTTTATTTCTCTCCATAATCAGCCTGTTTTAAAGAAAATAGGCCTTGCCGCTAAAGAAAAATTTCCTGTCTCAGCGAATATCTCCCGACAAGGGTTATATCTACCTTCCGGCAGCGGACTAAACAAACAAGAAATCAAATACATATGCGATTCCATAAAAGAGTTGATATAGCGGGACATCTAAAGAAAAAAGTCAGTTAACGTCTTTACGAGTCATTCCATAAAAGCTAGATCACTGTATAATAACATCATGATTGTCGTGCAGCAGGCTTTTAAACCCCCCTAATCCTTGCAAAAAATTTCTCCAATCCATTCCGTTTAATTTATAAAAATAAGGAAGTTTTTATGACAAGATTAATATTTTTATTTCTAATGTTCATCGTGCTGATTTCGAGTGGAATTGCTGAGGCCACCATGACTGAGAATGAGACAATTAATGCCTATCGGTTTCAGGAAGAAAATAACAAAACTGTATCAAATATGCATGATGGTTTTGTTGATGTTTATATTGACGGAATTGGAATTGATGAGAGTAGTTCTTCAAATGTAACTCTGGGTGGGGCTAGTGTATTGCTCTTGCATGGTGATGGCGAAGATGCGGCAACATCCATCGAAAATGATGGAACAAATACCGGAAGTATTACATTTAATGGAAATGCTGAACTTGACACAGCCCAGCAAAAATGGGGACCTTCATCCATTTATTTTGATGGAACAGGAGATTATTTAACAATCCCGGACAGTTCCGATTGGGATATATTTGCCGATGCGAATGCCGATTGGACCATTGATTTCTGGGTAAAGCATACGGATCATGCGAATACAGAATATTATTTCAGTCACTTTGAGGCTGATAATTATACATGGCTGCTTAGGCATCAAGATGGAACCGGAATACTGTTTTACGCGGAAGAAAACGGTTCGACTCAGGTGAGTTTAACGGGAGGAGAGATAACGGACACAAGCTGGCATCATATTGCGGCGATCAAGAAAGGCAATGAGTACGGTGTTTATCTTGATGGAACGCAGGTATCTTATGCATCGTCCTCCAATACAGTGGATCATAACGGGACTTTGTATATTGGTCAAAGAGGGGATGGAATCCATTATCTTGATGGTCATATGGATGAAATCAGGATTGTTAAGGCTAATGTGTTTGGAGCGTCTCCTAACGCTTCTAAGACCGATAGCATTACGGTTCCGGATTCAGCACATACCAACAATACAATTACCAGTGGAAGTAGTAGTTTCTATACTGGTCTAAATATGAATCTTGTATCTGAAGTATTTGCTGCTGAGGCGGTGCCAACAGATATTAAGGTTACAATTTTTGAGGAAGACGTTGATACATTAACCGTTAATACGGATATTGATGCTTCTGTTAGTCGTGACGGTGGAACTTCCTGGACAACCGTAACCTTAACGGATGAGGGAGATCTTGATAGTAACATGAGAATCCTTTCCGGATCGGCTAGTGTGACAGGACAATCCTCGGGTTCTAGTGTTCAATATCAGATCACAACGGACAATGATAAAGAGTCCAAGATTCATGGTGTTGGAGTTTCCTGGGAATAAGAAAATATGCATTTGTAATAAAACGTGCATATTATAATAAGAGTCGGTATAATCGGGGGAAGCTGCTTTTACGGCTTCCCCTTATCTATTTGTGGGAGAGGGTTTTATATGTTTAGTTAAATTTATAAAAATTAATGATCTTCATACTTTAAGGATAGTAATAAAAGGGGTATATTAGAGAATAAATTTAAGCTAGTAAACTTTCAAAGTTCTAAGTATTCATGAAAAGAATAGATATCTGCGGGGTGCCGGTTAGTTCTACAAATCTGACGAATGCCTGTCAGGCAGTAGACAGCTGGATTCAGCAAAAAAAGAAATCTTATGTTTGCGTGGCGCCGGTTTCAACGGTTGTTGATTGTCAGCGCGATCAAGACTATCGAAAGGTTGTTTTGGGGGCGGATATGGTGACGCCGGACGGCATGCCGCTGGTGTGGCTGGCGAAACTTTCAGGGGATAAATTCATCCAGCGGACATATGGACCGGATTTTATGCAGGCGTTTTGTGATTATGGGCAGCAAAAAGGGCGTCGCCATTTTCTTTATGGAGGAGAGGAAAAAACTTGCCAACAATTAATAAATGTATTAAAACAAAAGTTTCCAGATATTGAAATAGCAGGCTATTATTCACCACCCTATCGGTCCGCCCACTTCCGGGAAGAGCAGAAGGTGATTGATCAGATCAACCAGTCCCAGGCGGATGTATTATGGGTCGGATTAGGTTCCCCGAAGCAGGATTTCTGGATGGTGGAACACCGTGATCGCCTGGTTGTTCCTGTCATCGTCGGTGTCGGCGCGGCCTTTGATTTTATTGCCGGAATTAAACCGCAGGCGCCAAAGTGGATGCAGAAAAGCGGTTTGGAATGGTTTTTCCGGCTTTGCAGTGAACCGAAACGATTATGGAAGCGTTACTTGGTCGGAAACAGTCTTTTTATCTACTATATTTCTAAGGATTTTATTAAGAAAAGCCTGTCTAAGCCATCATGATAAAAATCGGACGCAGAGTATTTATAAAAATTTTCTATATCCTCATCGATATTTTCTTTCTAGGATTATCGATTTATTGTGCCGCGCTTATCCGGCATGTTGAAACCCTGCCTTTTGACGTCTCCATTTATAATTTGTTTGTGAATCCGAAAAATGATTTCCGTTTCGTGTTCTATTGCTGGTTTGTTGTTATGATTTATTTGAATAATACAAACCGCCTCTATGAAACGCGTCGTGAAATCTTTGAATTGGAAGAAATCTGGAATGTTTTCAAGTCGTCCGTTTTTTCTTCGTTATTAATTGTGGTTATTATCTATATTTCAAGGATTGAGTACTTTCCCCGGTCGGTGTTTCTCTTAATAGCGGCCTTTATGACGCTGACATTTTCATTGTGGCGAATGGTAAAAAAGGCATGCGTTAGTTTTGCTGTTTCGCGGGGGTATAATAACTTTAATGTTTTGATTATTGGTGCGAATAAAGTAGGTCAGAGTTTAGTTAAAGAGATCCGCAAGCGTCCTCAGTTGGGATTGAATGTTATTGGTTTTATTGATGATTATGTGACGCGAAAAATAGAGAGTCTTAAACTGCCGGTATTAGGAACAACGTCTGATTTCGGCGAAATTGCCAAACGTCAGTTCATTGATAAAGTTTTTATTGTGGGACATTATCATGAGGATGTCTTTATGGATATTTTACAAAAATGTAAGCGTCAGGGCATTGCTGTAAGGGTT